>JAJBTL010000206.1 GCA_020860865.1 Planctomycetota bacterium
TTCCAGTGGCGGAGGGCGTCCCGGACATAGAAGATGCCGACGATATTGTCGCGGTTCCCCTTGAACGCCGGGAGCCGGGAATAACCCTTGTCCATGGCGAGGGCGATGGCGTCGGACAGCGGCGTCTCCGCGTTGACGGTGGTCATTTCGGTTCGGGGGGTGATGATGTCGGCGACATCCGAATCCTTGAATTCGAAGATGCCTTCAATCATTTCCTTCTGGCCGTCCTCGACAACGCCGTCCAACTGACCGTCCGACACCGCGTCGATGACATCGGCCTCGCGCTCGTCCTCCTCGTCCTCCCGCTCGACGCCGAAGGCGCGGGTGACGACGCGTTCCGCCGCCAGGGCGAGCCAGGCAAGCGGCCAGAACGGGGTGGTCAGGAGGGACATCGGGAGGGCGGCGTTAATGACCAGCCGTTCGGCAAAGTAGTCGCCGACCGGATTCGCCGCCATGCGGATGAGGATGAGGCCGACCGCCAGGACGACGGAGACGTGGACAAACTCGGCAAAAACCGGTTCGCCTTCGCCACGGATAAGCATCCAGAGGCCGTAGCACATGAAGAGGGCGGTCGAGACGACGTAAAGGAGGTCCGTCCGCATGAGAATGGACGGGTCGTCCGACGCCGCCTTGGCGAGAAAGGACGAGGCCGGCAGGCGGCGGTTTTCCAGCGCCCGGTAGATGCGGCTGCGACTCGCCTGCAGGATGGCGGATTCATAGGAACCGCTCAGGAAATTGACAATGCCAAGAATGGCAAGGGCCAGCGCGTCCGTCCATAAGGGAACGTCGTCCTGGTTCATGATGGTGTTTTCTCCTCCCGATAAAATTGACCGGACCACGCCCGGATGACGCTCCCGTAATTCCCCGCCCTATTCTTCCGCACCCTGTTCGAGCGCCTTGCCTTCAAGCCGGTAGACACCGGTGCCGAGCAGGCGGCGGGCGCCGTTCTTGAGGTAAAACGATATTGCCTTGATGTTGTCGTCGAGGCAGCACCATTCGATACGCGGGCAGCCGCGCACCCGGGCGACGGCGGCGATACGGTTCATGAATGCCTCCCCGAGGCCGGTCCGGCGGAAACGTTCCTTGATGTAGAGATCCTCTATGAAGAGGGAGGCCCGGGCCAGGAAGGTCGAGTAGGACGTGTAAAATAGCATATAGCCGGCCACCTCCCCGTCCACTTCGCCGATAAGAACTTCGGCCTGGTGTTTTTCGAAAATGCTTTCCCGAAGGAGATCCTCGGTGGCGGTGACTTCATCCTCCTTGAAACCCATGTAGAAGGCGAACCCGCGAATCATCTCAAGAAGCGCGCCGCAGTCTTCCGGGACCGCTTCGCGAATGACCAGTTCTTCGTCCATCCGTAACACCTCGCAATCGAAAAGTAAAACCGCCGTCAAGCCGTACCCGACGCCTCCGGAGAGTGGACGCCGTTCCCGCCACAGGACTGCGACGGACAGGCTGTCCGCCCCGCCTGGTGCCGCCCTATAGTCTGTCCCGCAACGCGTCGGCAATGGCAATGCCGTGTTCCTTCATTATTTTCGCCTGGAGCCGCTGCATCTCGGCCCGGTCCTTGTCGTCCTCGTCGTCCATGCCAAGAAGGTGCAGAAGACCGTGGAGGGCGTAAAACGCCAGTTCGTGTTCGTAGTGGATTCCCCGCTCCGCCGCCACCCGGCGGGCGGTGTCGGCACTGATGGCGATGTCTCCGAGGCGAATCCGCCCGTCCTCCATTTCGCCATCGACAAAGGCGAGGACGTCTGTCGCCTCGTCCCGGCCGAGATGACGGCGGTTCAGGCGGGCGATGTCGACGTCACTGGTGACGAGGAGATCGAGGGCGGCCGGTTTTTTCCGCTTCGACCGGTAGCCCCGGTCGAGAAGATCGATAAGGAGCGATTCCGGCACGTCGTCCGCCGCCAGGCCGGGCGCCGGCACCACCGTCGTCACGAGAAGCGGCCCGTCCGTCATGCCCGTTTCCTTCCTTTCGCTTCGTTTTCCTGACCCGGGTATTTGACCCTGGTATGGTACATGCTGACCAGCATGCGGAAAAGGACGTCCTTGACCTGGGCCAGTTGGCGCATACTGAGGCCGGAATCTTCGAACTCGCCCTCGACCAGCCGGTCCCGGACGATATTGTCGAGAAGGTTCCGAAGATATTTCGGCGACGGTTCGTCAAGGCTCCGGACCGCCGCTTCGACAGAGTCGGCGATCATCAGGACCCCGGCCTCCGGCGTCTGCGGCTTCGGGCCGGGATAGAGGAACGGCTCCCGCGCCACCACCGCGCCGGGCGGCGCCCGCTTGCCCGCCTAGGGGGAGAAGGCTGACATCATCGCGTCGCCGTGGGGCTGCTGGATCATGTCGACGACGATGTTCGGCAGGCCGAACGAACGGGCTATTTCGGCGCCGTCCCGGACGTGGTTAATGATGAGGAGGGCGCTCATGTTCGGGTTCATGGATTCGTGCCGGCTGACGCCGAATTCGTTTTCGGTGAAATACTCCGGCTTCAGAAGCTTTCCAATGTCGTGGAACATGCCGCCGATGCGGGCCTTCAGGCCGTCGGCGCCGATGGCGTTGGCGGCGGCTTCGGCGAGGGTCGAAACGAGGGAGCAATGGTGGTACGTCCCCGGTGCTTCAATAATGAGGCGGCGGAGAATCGGGTGTTCCTGGGCGATAAGGTCCTGCATGTGGATGCGGGTCGTCACGCCGAAGAACCGCTCGATAAGCAGCAAGAGGATGAGGATGATAAACCCGCACATCACCCAGTTCAGGACAAGGGCGGCGGCGGAAATCATGGAACTCATGCTGTCGTCCAGGGTCTGGCTCACCGTCGTCAGGTCGAGAAGGCCCTGCAAGTCGCCCCGGGCGAAGTTCCAGGCGACAAAGGCGACGGCGCCGACCAGCCCGGCCACGAACGACACGAACACGAGGGAAATCCGATAGCGGCACCGGGGCGCCGCATTGACGAAAAACAGCCCGGCCGCCAGGTGGCCGATCATAAGGTCGGACCGGCCTTCATAGAGAATCAGCCCGTACAGGGACGCGACGCTCGCCAGAAACATGGCCGTCCGGGTGTTCATGCCGAGGGCGGCGACGCCGACGGCGAGGCCGATGGGGAGCATCGTCCCCGGGAGGCCGAGATAGGACAGGACATAGCCAATAAAGACTAGGAACAGCCCAAGCGCCGCCGTCGCCAGGTAGCGACGGACGACCCGGAGATGCCGGTTTTCCACCGCCTTGAAGTAAATCACCATGGCGAACGCCACCGCGAGGAAAAGGAGGAAGTTGCCGACAAAGCGGGTGGCGGGGAAGCGCCAGCCCCGACTTTCCCGGAACACCCGTTCCTCCTCCCGGAGCATGGCCAGTTTATTCAGGGTGACGAGACTGCCCCGGGGGACAATGATGTCGTTCTTCTGGACGGTCTGGACCCGGGACAGCAATTCGTCCCGCCGTTCCTCGTAGGCGGTCTTCGACACCGCCTCGTCGTAGACGAGGTTCGGCCTGATCCGTTTCTGGATGACGTCGACAAGGGCGGTCTTGAGTTCCGGTGGAATCCAGCCGGACAGCTTGACCCGGAAGCGCTGCTCAAGAAGCGGGCCGACCTGCTCGGGTGTGAGCGGGCCGCGTTCGCCCCCGACCATGGCGGTGTGGGACGAATCGCCCCGGGATATCTGGATGGTCCGGCCGCGTTCGAGTTCGAACCGCTCTTTCGGCAGGATGCCCTGGGGGAAAATCTCGTTGTCGAGAATCTCCGTCATCGGCGAGACGAGATAATGGTACGGATCGTTTTTGGCAAAGCCGGCGCCGCGCCAGAAGGCGTTGACCTGGTCCTCGGAGAGGGACAGGCCCAATTCGGTTGCGGCCTCCCGGACCATGTCCGGGTTGTCCGAGTTGGCGGCGCGAGTGAGGAACTGGTCGACCGGCCCGTGGACCTCTTCGGCCCAGGTGGCGAGGGGGACTTCCCGGTAGCGGCGGGCAAAACCGGATTCGAGATTACGGAGCGCCACCGCCTCGGCGATGGAGTCGTGCCAACTGAATTCGGTCCGGCTCTGGACGTCGTGACTGACCGTCGACCCGACAACATAGGGGATCGCCCGGCCGATGAACAGGGACGGCAACGCCGCCAGGAGCGCCCAGATAATTGCCGTCGTGTAATACATCCTGTCGTGGACCCGGCGGGTCCGGACGTGGTCCAGGTTTTCCCGGTACGCCAGGATTTTCAGGCGTTCCTTGTCCGCCAGGGCTTTCCGCAGTTTTTGTGCCATTCCTATCCTTCTAACAATTCCTTAGAGCGTGTTATAAAAATGCGTCTCGTCGCGCCATACTTCGTCAAAATCGGCTCTCGGCATGTTTTTTGACCCTCACCGCCGGTCAAAAAACATGCCTGCCACCTCTTTTTCCTCGTCTGACACGACGATACACAATTTAATAACACGCTCTTATAGTGCTAAACCCCGTCCGGATTTTCGTCCCGGTCGTAGGCCCGGACAATTTCCCGGACCAGCCGGTGACGGACGATGTCGTCGCCGGTCAGGGCCATCATGCCAATGCCGTCGATGCCCCGGAGGATGCGGGTCGCGTGCACCAGTCCGGAACTGTGACGGTCGCCGCCCGCCAGGTCGACCTGGGTGAGGTCGCCCGTTACGACGCAGCGGGACTGTTCGCCGAGGCGGGTGAGGAGCATTTTCATTTGCCCGGGCGTGGTGTTCTGCGCTTCGTCAAGGATGACAAACGATCGGGCCAGCGTCCGCCCGCGCATGTACGCGAGAGGCGCCACCTCGAGAATGCCGGCCTCGGTGTAATTCATCAGTTGCCGCCGGGAAATCATGTCGTCCAGGGCGTCGTAGATCGGTTTCAAATACGGATCGACCTTTTCCCGCATGTCGCCCGGGAGGAAACCGAGGTGTTCCCCCGCCTCCACCGCCGGACGGGTGAGGACGATACGCTTCACTTCGCCGTAGCGGAGCGCCTCGACGGCGCAGGCGACGGCCAGGTAGGTCTTGCCGGAACCGGCCGGACCGACGCCGAAGACGAGGCTGTTGTCCCGGATGAGGTTGATGTACGTCGCCTGGTTCGGCGTCCGGGCGGTGATCCGCAGCCGGTCCGTAAAGACGACGCCGGAGGCGCGGGTCCGTTCGGCGTCTTCGGAATGCCGCTCCATCAGGGTGGAAATTTCTTCCGCCACATAGGCCTGGCCCTTGTCGATGGCTTCGAGCATGCGTTCGACAACGGTGATGGCCCGGGACACCGACGCCTCGTCGCCGTCAATAATAAGGCGGCCTTTCCGGGCGACGAGATTGACGCCCAATTCGGCCTTTAATAAACGAAAATGGGAATCGTTCGGACCGAACAGCAGACGCTGCCGGTCAACATCGGGAGGGAGGTGGATTTCTGTGCCCATGTATTTTTATAACTACCTTTGCTGGATAGTGGCCGGAACCCCCTCGCGTCCGGCCGGAGCGTAAACGTGTCGGGAAACGGTCGGGCGGAACATCGTACACGGAAACCGGGTTTTCTCGGAAGCGCGTCCACGAGAGGCGCGTCCCGGTGACGCGGAGGTTCCCTTGACAATTACCGGAAGGCCGTTATCTTTCAATGAAACCGCCTGTCCCGGGGGAGAACCGGCACCCGGATAATTATCTGTTAATGTCTATACATTGTCAATTCCGCGCCCCGGTCCGTCGTAGGAGACAGCATGCCCAAGGGCTACCTCGCCATCGTGCTTCACGCCCACCTTCCGTTTGTCCGGCACCCGGAGCACGAGAATTTTCTCGAGGAGCTGTGGTTTTATGAAGCAATGGCGGAAACGTACATCCCCCTCCTCCAGGTCCTGAACAGGCTCGAGGACGACGGCGTCGGCTATAAGCTTCTCCTGAGCCTGTCCCCCAC
>JAJBTL010000027.1:0-974 GCA_020860865.1 Planctomycetota bacterium
ACCTCCCACCGCGCCCTTGCCGACTGCGAGACACTGGCGCAACTGTGGGCCGTTATCCTCGAGAAAGCGGACGCGATCCCGCTGGCCGTCCTCGGCGAAATGAACCGTCTCCTCGCCGTCAACCCGAGACACCCGTACAAGGATTTCTTCGGCCGCCTGGCGCAGGAAAAACTGTCCCAGGGCCTCGGCCAGGAGACGGAAATCGGCGCCCTCTTCAAAATGCGGAAAACGTTCCAGCCCCGGCCGCCCATCGACGGCGAAGGCGAGTTCGGCACTATCGACGCCGAAAAGGTACGCGGCTGGTTTTCATCGGACGGCGCCTTCGCCCACGCCTTCCCCGGCTACGAAAGCCGCGAGGGCCAGGTCGAAATGACCCTCCACGTCACGGAAGCGCTGAACGACGGCCGCCACCTCATGGTCGAGGCCGGCACCGGCATCGGAAAAAGCCTCGCGTACCTCGCACCCATTGTCGAATTCGCCCTCCGGAACGAAACGCCGGTCATCGTCTCCACGAACACGAAAAACCTCCAGTCACAGTTGTTCGAAAAGGATCTGCCGCTCCTCCGGCGCGCCCTCGGCGTCGACTTCAAGGCGGCGCTCCTCAAGGGCCGGCGGAATTACCTCTGCATCCGAAAACTCATGTACCTCCTCGACAGCATGGAGACGGAACTCGACAACGAGGACCGCATGCGCCTCCTTAATATCCTCCCGTGGGCGGTGTGGTCGGAGACCGGGGACATTTCGGAAAACATCGTCGCCGGCCGGCCGCACTTCGCGCCGCTGTGGGGCAAGATGTCCACCATCGGCGAGGACTGCCTCGGACGCGGCTGCAAACGCTTCCGCCAGTGCTTTCTCCAACGCGCCCGGGCCCGGGCGCAGGAGGCGGACATCGTCGTCGCCAACCATTCCCTCATATTCGCGGAAATCGGTTCGAAGAATCCGGCCCTCCCCGACTACCGCCACCTCGTCTTCGC
>JAJBTL010000027.1:984-5856 GCA_020860865.1 Planctomycetota bacterium
CTCGTCTTCGACGAAGCCCACAACCTCGAGGACGCCGCCACCAACCACCTTGCCGTCGAACTCCAGGCCACCCGCATCACCACGGCGGTGAACCGCGTCCACCGGGCCGGGCGGAAAGGATCGACCGGCCTTATGGCGACACTGGAAAAATCCTTCGCCGCCGTCGCCGGGAGCCAGGGCGACCTGGCGGAAATGGCGTTCCGCCGCATCGAGGATGTCCGCATCGCCGCCGGACGGACGCACGAAAGCCTATCGCCGTTTTTCCAGGCCATCGAGGCGGCGTTGTCGTCCCGGAAACAAGGGGAGTCGAGCCGCTTCACCCAGTACGACAAACGCCCGGCAATATGGGACCCGATCCGGGAAACCGGCCGCGAATTGTTCGCCGCCATGGCCGGCGTCCTCCACGGCATCGAAGCCCTCGTCAACATCATCCGGGAACTGGACGAGGCAACCATCCCTTACCAGATGGAAAGCCTCAGGGAACTCGAGGCGTCCATGTCGTGGATTCGGGAAATCACGGAAGACGCCACCTTCATCCTCCAGGCCGCGTCGAACGAGTATGTCTACTGGCTCGAACGCACCGGCTCGAAGTCGGGGAACGTTCGCGCCGTCGCCGCCCCGATTGTCGTCGGCCCGCTCCTGTATGATCAGTTGTACCAGCGGAAACGGACAGTGGTGTTCTGTTCGGCGACGATGACGGTGCGGAACCGGTTCGACTTTCTGTCCCGGCGCCTCGGTATCGATTTCATCTCGCCCGACCGCCTCCTCACGTTCAACGCCGGCACGCCGTACGACTACCGGCGGCAGTGCCTGGTGGCGACGCCGGTTTTCCTCCCGGAACCGGGGAACCAGGGCGGCGACTACGCGAAGGAACTGGCCGGTTTCCTCGCCGACGTCTACCGCCGCACCGACGGGCGGGGGATGGCCTTGTTCACCAGTTACGACATGCTGTCCCGGGTGGCGGATATTCTCGAAAAGGAATTCGTCGGGGACGGCCTGAAGCTCCTGGCGCAGGGCCGGTCAGGCTCCAGGGAAAACATCACGGCGATATTCAAGCGGGGCGAACGGTCGGTCCTCCTTGGCACCCATTCGTTCTGGGAAGGGGTCGACGTCGTCGGCGATGCCCTGTCCTGCCTCACCATCGCCCGGCTGCCGTTCGGCGTCCAGACGGATCCGATTAACGAAGCCCGCTGCGAACAGGTCGAGTCGGACGGCGGCGCGGCCTTTATGGAATACTCCCTGCCGTCCGCCGTCATCCGTTTCCGCCAGGGGTTCGGGCGGCTTATCCGCTCGAAGACGGACCGGGGCGTCGCCATCATCGCCGACCGCCGCGTCGTCGCCAAACGCTACGGCCAGTGGTTCCGCGATTCCATACCGGTGCCGACGGAGTCGTACTCTGATAAAGAAGAATTATTAGAAGACATAGAGAAATTTTTACACACGACAGGAAGTACTACCTACATCACAGGAAAGCAGGAAAAGTAATGGAACAGGTAATTCACGATCTCAGAAACATCGCCATCATCGCCCACGTCGACCACGGCAAAACCACCCTCGTCGACGCCCTCCTGAAGCAATGCCACGTCTTCAGGCAGAATCAGGACGTGGCCGAATGCGTCATGGACTCGAACGCTATCGAACGGGAGCGCGGCATCACCATCTTCTCGAAGAACGCCGCC
Organism: Planctomycetota bacterium; assembly: GCA_020860865.1. Classification (GTDB taxonomy): domain Bacteria; phylum Planctomycetota; class SZUA-567; order SZUA-567; family SZUA-567; genus JAJBSZ01. Next base: position 2,664 of record JAJBTL010000027.1, read on the forward strand.
ATCAACTACAACGGCATCCGCATCAACGTCATCGACACTCCCGGCCACGCCGACTTCGGCGGCGAAGTGGAACGCGTCCTCAACATGGCGGACGGCGTCCTCCTCCTCGTCGACGCCTTCGACGGGCCGATGCCGCAAACCCGGTTCGTCCTCCGAAAAGCCCTCCAGGCCGGCCTGAAGCCGCTTGTCGTCATCAATAAAATCGACCGCCCCGGCGCCCGTCCCCACGAGGTGCTGGACGAAGTGTTTGAACTGTTCCTCCAGCTTGAGGCGAACGAGGAACAGCTCGACTTCCCGATTATCTACGCCTCCGGCCGCCAGGGCTTCGCCAAGGCGGAAATGGAAGACACGTCGACGGACTGTCGTCCGCTCCTCGACGCCATCATCAGGAAAATACCGCCGCCCACCGCCGACCGGGACGGCCCCCTCCAGATGCAGGTCGCGGCCATCGACTACAACGACTACGTCGGCCGTATCGCCGTCGGCCGGGTCAACCGTGGCGCGGTGCGGGAAAAGTCCGACATCACCATCATGCTCCGGGACGGCGGCAAGAAAAACGGCCGCATCGAAACGGTGCAAATCTTCGACGGTATCGGCCGCAGTAACGTCAAAGAGGTTCTCGCCGGCGACATCGCCCTCATCACGGGCATTCCGGACATCGGCATCTACGACACCATCGCCGACCCGAACGAGCCGGAGGCGATGCCGGTCATTCAAATCGACGAGCCGACCCTGACGATGGAATTCAAGGCGAACGACAGCCCGTTCCTCGGCCGGGAAGGCCAGTTCGTGACGAGCCGCCACCTGAAGGAACGCCTCGACCGGGAACTGCGCAGTAACATCGCCCTCCGGATGGAAGCGACGCCGGACGGCTTCCTCGTCGGCGGCCGCGGCCTTCTCCACCTCGGCATCGTCATCGAAACGATGCGCCGGGAAGGCTACGAATTCTCCGTTGGCCGCCCGAACGTCGTGTTCCGGGAAATCAATGGGGAAAAACACGAACCCATCGAACTCCTCTCCGTCGACGTTCCGGAAGAACACTCCGGCAAGGTGATGGAACTGGTCGGCTCGCGCCGGGGATCTGTCGAAAAGATGGAACACCGGAACGGCGGCATCCACCTTTCCTTCAAAATTCCGAGCCGAGGCCTCATCGGCCTCCGGTCCCGCCTCCTCACCGCGACCCGGGGCGAAGCGGTGATGCACCACGTTTTCTGGGACTACGAACCGTTTAAAGGCGAAGTTCCCGGCCGGGCGAACGGCGTCCTCGTCTCGTCGTCACAGGGGAAGGCGACGTCGTACGCCCTGGACGGCCTGCAACTCCGTGGCGTGTTCTTCATCCATCCCCAGACCGATGTGTACGAAGGCATGATCGTCGGCGAAAACTCCCGCCCGGACGATCTCGAGGTCAATGTCTGCCGCGAGAAAAAACTGACAAACGTCCGCGCCTCCGGCGCCCACGACCGGAACGCCGACCTGGCGCCGCCCCGGGAATTCTCCCTGGAAGCGGCGCTCGAGTACCTGGAAGACGACGAACTCCTCGAAATAACGCCTCTTAATCTCCGCCTCCGGAAACGCATCCGGACCGAGACGGAACGAAAGAAAATCGACCGCGCCATCCGCATCGCCGCCAAGCACCAGGCCAAAGCCTGACGCGCCGCGCACACGCCGGACGGAAATAGAAACACAGGAGGCGGACCGGCAATCGGTCCGCCTCCTGTATATGTTATGAGAACATGGACCACCCGTTCACGGCTCCAGCCGGGGACCGCTGTATTCGAGGTGATACCGGTTAGCGATGCTTTCCGTGGTGCCATCGTCATGCATGTTGATAAGTTCAAGGGTGATTCGCTCCGCCAGATCGGGCTTGTCCCGGTTGATGGCGAAGCCGAACTTTTCCGGATGGAACACGTTCCCGGTCAGCCTGAGGTTTTTATCACGGTTCCGGTTCGACCAGTAGAGGAGGACCGGATAATCGCCGACAAACGCCTCTATCCGGCCGGCGACCAGGAGGTCGACGCCTTCCTCCACATTCTTGACCGCCACCACTTGGTGCTGCAACTGGTCGAGGTACAGCTTTGCCAACCCGCCGTCCAACGCGCCGACCTTGTGGCCGCCGAGGTCGGCGACGCTCGTTATGGCGCTCTGGTCCTGAGCCACCGCCATCATCGCCGCCGTCAGGGTCGATGTCACGTAGGTCACCGCCGCCACGCCGAACAGGGTCCAGGCGATGGTGAGGAGGTTTCCCTTCCAGGTGGTGTACTTCTTCGCCAACTGCCCTTCCCGGATAAGCGCCATAAGGTCGAAGAGGCTGAGGAAAAACCCGTCCTTCCAGTCTTCCGGGAAGTCCGCCTCGCGGTTCCGGCGGACCTTCATGATAAGGTAGGACAGGACGCAGAGGACGAGGATGAACAGGAGGTAAAACCGGATGTAGCGGTTTTGCCGCAGTTCGTACCAGATGCCCCGGTCCTCGTCCCTGACCATGATGGCCATCCCGGAATCGTACCAGGGAAAAGAAAACTTGCACCAGCGCGCCCGTTCCATATTGATGGTGAGGGCGGTGACTGCGACGTCCTCCCGGCCTTCCGCCACGGCGGTGAACAGTTCGCCGATGGTACTGTACCGGGTGTAGCGGCTTTCAACCTGGAGTCGATTCGCCACCTCCCGCCAGAGATCGACGGCATAACCGTTCCCGTCGGCGCTCCCTTCCGGCATGACAAACGGCAATATGTCGAAGAGGCCGACGCGGACCGGTTCTTCCAAACCCACATCCGCTTCGCCACTGTCCGTCGCCGCCCCGGCGACAGCCGACGCCACAGGCGACGACGCTTCGGCCGAAGTCGCCGTCTCCACCAGTAACGCGGCGGGCATCGCGTCAGGCGTGCCGCCACCGGTCCCGGCGGGTTCGGCACCGGCCGCGGTGAAGACGGCTGGAGCGGCGAGGATGAAAAGGATGGCCAGTGCCAGCCCGAGCGGCCGGCGTCGCATCACGCGCACGGTCAACTCCCGGATAAGTAGCGGGAACGGATTTCCTCGATTTTTCCCGTCTCGTACAACCAGATCAGTTCCACCGACACCCGGTCCATGAATTCGACATTATGGCGGCTGGTGGCGAAGCCGCACGGCCGCGCGAAAAACTTCTCGCCCACCACCTCAAGCGGCCATTCCGGATGTCTCATATCATACCACTGGAGAG
>JAJBTL010000135.1 GCA_020860865.1 Planctomycetota bacterium
GCCCATTCCACCTGCTCCGGTGCGGCGAAGGAGGTGGTGCCGACTTCCTTCACCCGGATGCCCGACAGGAGGATGGCCTGATCGTAGAGGGTGCGGTGGCATTTCAGGATAATCGCCTCGTCCGCCATGCCGTCGGTGACGGGTAGTTGGAGAATCTTTGCCTGATCGGTCCCGGCCATACAGGCGGCGGCCGATATGGCGATGCCGGCGGCGGCGCCGCAGGTGATGCAGCAGGCTTCGACATCGAGGAGTTGGGCGATGCGTTTCCCCGCCGCTTCGTGAAGCGCGGCGATTTCGACATAATTCCGCGACGCCTCGACCATCGCCTCCACCACTTCCGGCGCCATGACCGAGCCGCTGATTTTCGTCACCGTTCCCCAGCCGTTGATGATGGTCTTGACCCCGAGCTGTTTGTAGATGTTCATAATTACGTCCTTTTACCGGCCGATATGGTGGTATTTTTCGTAGTAACGGAAACCTCGGTATTCGGGTTGATTATCGAGTAGTGTGCCCCGGACAAATTCCTCCACCGTCCGCCACGGACATGCCGGGTCGGCATCCAGTTCCTGGCGGAACATGTTGTCCATCGGGGTGGCGTGGAGAAGCATGGCGGCGAGCTTTTCGTCAGCCACAGGCGTTACATCGATGACTCGGTTCACCAGTTGCGGCCCCCGGGCGACATAATACTTCTCCGTGACGAAGTGCGGTCGGAGTCCCATGTCGGCCAGTTCCGGAAGGTCGAGGGGGCGGCCGGCCATCCAGCAGGCCTGTTCCACCGCCATGCCGGATATGGTGTGGTCGGGATTTTCTTCGTAATGGCCCCACGGGTCGAAGGCGATGACGGTGTCGACCTTGAGAAAACGAAACAGGGCGATGAGACGGTGACGGATTTCCGTCAGCATGGCATGGTCGAGATAATGGTTTTTGTAATTGAGATCATAGACCTTTTGAACGCCAAAAGCGGCGGCGACGGCGCGGGTCTCCTGTTCGATACGGAACATGGTCTCGCCGGCGCTCAGATCGTAACTGTCCATCTCGTCGTTGGTCAGGCGTATAAAATAGCCGGTGGCGCCTTCTCGAATAAGCTTCTGGACAAGCCCGCCGGCGAATATAGAAAAGTCGTCGGAATGGGGAAAGACGGCGGCGAAAACCTGTCCGCGCCGGCTGTCGGGACCTCCCCACGGTTCGACGACAACGGCGTCGTCAGTCATCTGCCCGCTCCGTTTTTCATGTGTTAAAGCCGGACAGGAAGTTCTGGAGCCGGACCGAATTCCGGTTGACGAAAATGTGCTCCGGCGTGCCCATGTCGGCGATTTTCGCGTCGTCCATGAACACGACCTTGTCCGAGACGTCCCGGGCGAAACGCATTTCATGGGTGACGATCATCATGGTCTTCCCTTCGGACGCCAACTGCTTGATGGTGGCGAGGACTTCGCCGACCAGTTCCGGATCGAGGGCGGAAGCCGGTTCGTCGAAAAGAAGAAAGCGCGGGTTCATGGCGACGGCACGGGCGATGGCGACGCGCTGCTGCTGGCCGCCGGACATCTGGGTGACGTAGGATTCGCCCCGGTCGCCGAGGCCGACCTTGGCAAGCCATTCGAGCGCCTCCTTATGCGCCTCCGGCTTCGGAATGCGCTTAACCTTGATAAGGCCGAGGGCGACATTTTCCTTTGCCGTCATATGGGGAAACAGGTTGAACTGTTGAAAAACCATGCCGGTATGCATGCGCTGATCGGCGATGGCGCCTTCCGAGAGGCGTTTCCGTTTGCCGCCGACCATGTGATAGCCGATTTCCTTGCCGTCCAGGGTGATGGTGCCGTGCTGGAATTCCTCGAGAAGGTTGACGCAGCGGAGCATGGTTGTCTTGCCGGAGCCGCTGGAGCCGATGATGGAGACGACCTCGCCCTCGTGGACGTCGAGGTTGACGCCGTCGAAAATCTTGTGATCGCCGAACCATTTCCCGAGTCCGCGAATTTGCAGCAGTGCGTCAGCCATTTTGCCGATCCTTTCAACTCGAAGATCCGTACACCTGCGTGGAATATCTATTAAACCGTCTTCAGGCGTTTCTCAAACGCTTTTCCGACCATCTCAATAAAGGTATTGAGAACGAAAAAGACAACGCCGATGAAGATGTAGTATTTGAGCGCCTGGTTGTTGGTGGCGATCATCTGCTGGGTGACAAGGAGCAATTGCGACACGCCGATAAGACTGAGAAGGGTCGAACCTTTGACCGTTTCCGTCGCGCTGTTCACCCACGGCGGAAGCATCTGGACGAGGGCCTGCGGCATGAGGATGTAGAGGATAATCTGCCAAAAGCGGAGGCCGATGGCCCGTCCGGCCTCGATTTGCCCGTTCGGGATGGCTTGGAGGGCGCCCCGGGTCAATTCGGCTATTTGCGCCGCATTGGTGATGGACAGGGCGATGATGCCGGCGGCCATGAGGGACAGGCGCATGCCGTGCATCATCATGATGGCGTCGAGAAAATAATAGATTGAGAAGATGATAACGAGGCCGGGGATGCCCCGGATTATATCAATGAGGAGTCGCAACGGAATTTTGACATACTTGTTTCCGTAGGTGACGGCGATACCGATGGCGACGCCGAGAATGGCGCCGATGATGATGGCGCTAAAAGACGACACCACCGTGTTCACCAGACCGATGAGGTAGGCGTTCCGGTACTGGAACAGGCTGTCATAAAATGGTATGGGCGTCATGCGGCAGTCCTCGTTCGAGGTGTTCTTGAGAAAGTCGTCCGGCCGAAGAAAAAGAACGCGGTACCGTTTCTATGGCAAGGCGAACCGGCGTTCAAGGCGGCGCAGGATAAAGGCAATCAGGTAACAGGCGATGACGTACATGATAGCGGTGACAATCCACACTTCAAAGACGCGGAAGGTGATTGTGCTAATTTTTCTGGCGATGTAGGTCAATTCGGCGATGGTGATGGCGCTCGCCAGGGAACTGTCCTTGAAGAGGGAAATCAGATAATTCCCGAGGGACGGAAGCACGTTCCGGAACATGATGGGAAGTTGGATATAAAGGCGGATTTGAAGTCGCTTGAGGCCGATGGCCTGGCCGGCTTCAATGAGGCCCTTCGGGATTGCCTCAAGCCCGGCGCGGAACACTTCCGTCATGTAGGCGCCGGCGTAGATGGCGAGGGCGAAAACAAAGGACTCCTCCTTCCCGAGGGAAATCTTGATGTCGGGAAGGCCGAAGTAGACGATGTAAATCAGGACAAGAAGCGGAGTGTTCCTAAGAACGGTAACGTACCATTTGGCAACGATGCGGAGCGCTTTTGACTTCGATGTCGACATGAATGCCAGGACGAGGCCGATAAGCATTCCAATAAGGAGGGACACCACGGCGAGGACCAGCCCGACAACGAGGCCCTCTAGGAGTGCGTCCATTTGGGAAAAGACGGTGCCGAAATTCCAATGATAGCGCATGGCGGCAGAGCCTCACTTTCCGTAATGACCTGGTGTCCGGGACGGGAGAGAGGGGGAAAGACTTTTCTCCAAAAAGACAGCCTTTCCCCCCGGCAGAACGGTGTTGCTTATTAAATCTTACCAGTAGTATTTCTAAATCGTTTTCTTTTTTAGAACAGTCTACAGGCACTTATCGTGAAACATTCCTGGCAAATTCAGCCTGCCATTAGCGATAGATTCGCGGTTTGCCGTACGGCGGCATGGTGATGGTTTCATCTTCGCCGAACCATTTGATGTAGGCCTGATTGTACAGTTCGTAGGTGGAGCCGGTCATGCAGTCGACAAGGACGGTGTTGATGAAGTTGAGCCATTCCTGTTCGTCCGGTTTGACGCCGGCGCCGTAGTTCTGCGGGATTAGGCCGAAGCCGGAATCGCGGTAAAGGTCGGGCTGGGAATTGGCCAGCCACTTGATTGACGACAGGTCGACGGCGCCGGCATCGGCCCGGCCCGAAGTGACGGCCTGGTAGACGAGGCCCTGGTTTTCGTACTGGTCGTCCTTGGCGCCCTTGAGGAGGTTCTGGACATTGGTGGCGGCGTCGGCGTTTTGAAGAATGGCGACGGTGAGGCTGGCGCCGCCGTCCCGGGCGGCGATGAGGTCGTCATAGCTTTTGTACTTGCCGTTGGTGGCGAGGATGAGGCCGATGCCTTCCGTGTAGTACGGAACGGTGAAGGCGATGAGTTGCGCCCGGAGCGGGGTAATCGTCATGAACTGGAAGCAGACGTCCACCTTGTCCGCCAGCAGGTTCGGGATGCGCTGGTCGCCGGACTGTTCGACAAACTCCACCTTGCTCGGGTCGCCGAACAGCGCCTGGGCGAGAATTCGGCCCATTTCGATGTCGAAGCCTTCGTATTCGCCCTTATCGTTCTTCATGTGCCACGGCACGTTGGTGCTGCCGGTGCCGACAATGAGCCGGCCGCGATTAAGGACTTCCTGCAGCTTGCTCGGTTTTTTCGCTGCCGTGTCCTTCTTCTCATCGCCGCAGGATACGAGGCAAAACATCATGCCGATAATCATGACGGCGACAAGCGCGCCTTGCGCCATTTTCTTCATGACCCACACTCCTCTCTTATGGGAAAGAAATTTAGGACGGGACGCGTCGTCCCATCGCGGTAATTACACTGTGGAAAAAAACGGTACAAGAAAGAAAGTCAGACCGGTAAACGCCGGAAAATGACTAAAGAAACCATGCCTTCCATTCGCCGTACCGGTGCCGTTACTTCGACGTCACGTTCGACCTTTCGGCACGGGTAGGCAAAGCCGCCGGTACTTCGTCGTCACCGTTTTCTTCTGTCGCGGCTTTACCGTTTCTAATCTCATCAAGATAATTGTAGGGGGAATACTTGGAGATCCCGAAGAACCGGCAGGCGCGGAGCCCGGCCTTGGCGATAACGAATGCGCCTTTTTCATCGAGGTATTTCAGGGCGGCGATTTTTTCTTCGCGGTTCATTTTAGAAACCGTTTTTCCGACCTGTTTGACGCTTTCCGTCAGAAGATAATCAAGCAGTTCATTGACGTCGGAGGCGAAGAACTCGTCGCCGCCACCCGACTCCATCATGCACATTTCCTCAAGAACCTTCTTGGTCGAAATGAAATCCGAAATGTCGAAGTTGATGCACAGGGCACCAATCGGTTCGCCGTCGTCATCCTTCAGATAGGTGGTGGAGGACCGGAGAAACCGGCCGTCCTTGGTCTGCGTGATATAGTTGAACCGATCGCCGTCCTTGACCGTTCCCCGCATGACTTCGAGGCCGAGGTTGCTGCCGCAGGACCCGATGTCGCGGCCGGTGATGTGATTGTTCTCAATCGCGACCACCGAGTGCTCGTAGCCCTTGGGCCAGTCGTGGAGCACGACCTCGCAGTGCGGGCCGGTCTGCCTGGCGATAAGCCGCATAATGGCTTTTAGGAGAGGCATCTCGGCTTCGATGGATTTCATGGGTGCATCCTCGAACAGGACGATCCGGCGGCGGAAAAAGGGAAAAAAGGAAGAGAATGAAAATTAGGGCGGCCGCCAGACTTTTTGTTAGCAGGTATCTTCACCATATCCCACGCCTTGACCCATGTCAAATTGTTAGGAAGAATTTTTTTCATGTCATATGAAGATTAGTCTGGTTAAGCCGTGTGGGCCAAGGCCGTGATATACAGAAATGAATGGAGCGTGGCGTGTGAGGCTCTTCCGACGAGGCGGTGCCGGAAATCGCTACCGTGACGACCATGCATGTGGAAAAAAAGCCGGCACCACCCGGAAAGGAGTGGTGCCGATATTAGTGTAAAACGGAATAATCTCATGCTATGCGAAGACGCTGCCGCCTTCGTATTCAAGCCTTAACGCTTCGGTGCGGGGATGATGTCGGTG
>JAJBTL010000062.1 GCA_020860865.1 Planctomycetota bacterium
TCTCCAAGGTGTCCATGAACTACGCGATTCCGCCGTACCTGTTCCTGACCATGACCCGCACCTATCACAGCCCGACGGATCTCCTGTTCCTGTTCTACAACCTCCGCTATCCCGTCATCATCACCGTCGTCGGCTTCGCCTTCGCCATGGTTGCGGCCGCCGCATTTAAAATCGGACCGCCGAAGCGCGGCGTCTTCATCAATGCCGTCACCCTCTGCAACACCGTCCTCATGGGCCTGCCGGTGGTCGCCTCCCTCTACGGGAACGAGGTCATCCCCATTGCCATGATTTTCTATTCCGCCAACACCATCATCTTCTGGACGGCCGGGGTCTGGTTTCTTCGCCGCGATCTGCCGGCCGAACCGGGGCTCGACTGGACAACGTCTGTCCGGCAGATTTTTTCCAGCCGGCCGCTGATGGCGTTTGTCGTCGGCGTCGTCTGGGTGCTGTTCGGCTTGCCGGTGCCGGAGTTCCTGGCCAGGACCTGCGAACTGGCCGGCGGCGCCATGACGCCGCTATCGATGCTCTTCATAGGCTTTGTCATCCGCTTCGCCGACATCATGGCGCCCGGGAAACTCCGGAGCCTCGGCGTTACCCTCCTCTACCGCTACCTGTTCGTGCCGGTCCTGACCGCCCTCCTCTGCCGCTGGCTGGTGGCGGACGTCACCATGCGGAAAGTGTTTTTCCTCCTCTGCAACATGCCGGCGATGGCGCAACTCCCTATCGTCGCCAAGGACATCGGCAGCGACTACGAAACCGCCTCCATGGTCGCCGCCGCCACCACCGCCTGCAGCATGGCGGCAGTGCCGATTTACATGTTTCTGATCGAGTACGGAAAGATTCTCGGGTGAGGTGGCCGCCGGGTGGCATGACCTCATACGATCAAAAAAAAACGGCGCCGGTTCAGGACGAACCGGCGCCGTTCCATTTACGAGGAAGTAGAAGCCGTTCTATAACCTCGTCTCGCCGCCGTATACTTCGTCAAAATGGCCTCTCGGCGTATTTTCTGCCCAAAATACCGGGCAAAAAATAAGCCTGCCGGCCATTTTTCCTCGTCTACGACGACGATCCGAAGTTATAGAACAGCTTCGAGTTCTTCTACTTTTTTCGACGCGAATGCGCTCCGACGCCATTGTTCTCAATGAACCATGGCCTGGCGTTCGTTGATGACGGTGAGGAACTTGGCCGTTTCCGTCAGCGCCCGCTGGCCGTGGACGACGCTCGGGTCGAAATAGATGCTGTCGCCGGGAACGAGGGTGAACCGTTTCTTTCCGACCTGGACCTCGACCTCGCCTTCAAGGACATAGTTGAATTCCTGGCCGGCGTGGGTAGTGACTTCGATGTCGTCGGACCGCGTCAGATACACCACCATCGGGTCCATGTCCCGGTCCTTGAAATTGTGGGCAAGGACGGAAAAGGCGTAATTTTCCCGGCGCTCAATGGTGATGTCCTGATCGTGCCGGGACAGGGAGTAGCGGATCATCTTCGGGATGTCGCCGGTCATCAGTTCGGTCGGGTCGACGCCGAGGACGGCGGCGGTATTGTAGAGGACGCTTATCGGAATGTCGGCCCGGGCGGCCTCGTAATCCTGATACTCCTCGAGGGGGACGCCAATCTTCTCCGCCACCTGGGCGGCGTCGAGGCCGACAATATCCCTGAGTTCGCGGATGCGGCTGGAGATGTTCCGGATCTGATCGTTCATTAGAGTGTACCCTCCCCTGGGCGGTGTGCGGCCGGCTCCCCGGCGGCGCCGACAGCGGCGCGGACGACGGAATACGGACGCGGGACAGTGCCGTCACGACGGCGGGCGGCAGCGCGTCTCCCGGTTATATCAGGAACCGGCCGCGATTCCAAGTCGCCGCCTCGGGCGAACGGTGAATCGCGGACCGGTTCCGCCTCTGTCGTGCCGTGGACGACGGGTTACCGGTTCGGCACGTGAATCGCCCGGTGGAGCGCGGCGAGAGCGGCTTCGCGGCTCGCTTCGCCGACGGTCGGGTGGGCGTGGATGGTGGCGATGATTTCGTCCAGGGTCGCCTCGACGCCGATGGCGAGGGCGCCTTCCGTCACCAGGTCGGTGGCGCGGGGACCGACCATGTGGAAGCCGAGGATCTCGCCGTCGATCGTGCCGGCGATAATTTTCACCATGCCGCCGCCGCCCATGATAAGGGACTTCCCGTTGGCCATGAGGGGGAAGCGGCCGACAACGTAGTCAAGACCCTGCTCCTTGGCCTTTTCCTCCGTCAGGCCGACGCCGGCGAACTCTGGATTCGTGTAGACGCAGGACGGATTCGTCCGGCTGTCATAGACGGCCGGGTGGCCGAGGGCGTTCTCCGCCGCCACTTCGCCCTGGGCCGAAGCGACGTGGGCGAGCATGGCCCCGCCGGTGCAGTCGCCAATGGCGTAGATGCCGGGGGTCGTCGTCTCCATCCGTTCGTTGACGAGTATTCGGCCCCGGTCGTGGTTGATGCCGGCGGCGTGGAGGTCGAGGCTTTCCGTGTTGATTTTTCGGCCGACCGAGACGAGGACGCGATCCGCCGTCACTTCCGCCGGTCCGGCGCTGTTTTCAATGTGAACGACGGCCTGGCCGTCCCGGTCTTCGACGGACAGGACCTTCGTCGCCGTCTTGATGACGACGCCTTTTTTCTCCAGGCCGGAACGGACGGTTTTCGTCAGTTCCCGGTCCATCATCGGCAGGATTTCATCGAGCATTTCGATGATGGTGACCGTGGTCCCGAAGGCGGCGTAGGCGGTGGCCATTTCGACGCCGATGACGCCGCCGCCGATTATCGCCATGCTGGCGGGGATCGCTTCGAGACTGAGGGCGCCTGTCGAGTCGATGCACTGCGGCAGATCGAGACCGGGGATGGGCGGCCGGGCCGGAACCGATCCGGCGGCGATGATTATTTTGTCCGGCGTGAGCGTCTCCCCGCCGACGGCGACCTGTTTCTGGCCGGTGAAGGTGGCGGTGCCTTTCATGACCTTTATCCGGTTGGCGGCCATGAGGCCGGTAACACCGGCGACGAGCTGCTTGACGACGGCATTCTTCTTCGCCATGACTTTTTCGAAGTCGACGCGGGCCTCCGGGATGACGACGCCGTAGTCGCCGGCGTGGCGCGCCTCCTCCAGGAGTTCGGCGCTGTGAAGGAGCGCCTTCGTCGGGATGCAGCCGACATTGAGGCAGGTGCCGCCGAGGCGGTCCTGTTCGACCAGGGTGACGTCGGCGCCGAGTTGGGCGGCGCGGATGGCGGCGACATAACCGCCGGGACCGCCGCCGATGACGAGTACGTGCATGGCAATGTTCTCCTAAAAAACCGCGTGAATGGTGACGGGATTGAATGCCGGCGGCCGCATGCGACCGGTGCATTCATTCACTAATACACCGTGGAGTGGCGATCCGCAACCGGCGGTTTTTCCGGCCCGTCCCCGCTATTCTTCCAACACCGGGCGGTGGGACGAGATAAGAAAATGAAAAAAAATCCGAATTGGTTCGTCGATATGCAGTATAATGATGGTATGACCAAAACTGGAGCCCTGCCATGTCTCTCGAAAAAATCCGTAACACCTCGCCCAAGGTCCCCGAACTCGTCATGCAGGCCCTCCTCCGGGCCATCGACAATGGCACCATTCAAATCGGGGAGGACCTCCTCGCCGAACGCGAACTCGCCATCGCCCTCGGCGTCGGCCGGGGCTCGCTCCGGGAATGCCTCGCCATCCTCGAGTTCCTTGGCGTCATTCAGTCCCGGGGCAACCGGAAGGTCGTCGTCAAGCAGGCGGACTATATCCAGCGGGCGATTTCCTTTCTCCGGTTGTCCGAACGGACGGAAATTTTTTCCCAGTTCATGGAGTTCCGCCGGACAAACGAGGTGGCGATAGCCGCCCTCGCCTGCGCCAGGGCGACGGACGAGGACATGGCGGCGCTCCAGGACTGCGTCGAGCGGATGGAGCGGGACCCGGCCGACGCCGAGGCCGACTGCGCCTTCCACATGGCCTTGGCCCAGGCCAGCCACAACGCCATGTTCGCCGCCACCATCGACCTGGTGAACAGTATGATTATGGATCTCCGGCAGCGCTTTTTCGCCATGCCGGACTATCCGGAGGTGACCCTCGCCTCGCACCGGGCCATCTACCAGGCCGTCCTTGACCGGGACAAGCGCCGGGCGAAACGGGAAATGGAGCAGCACCTGAAAAACATCGAAAACTTCGCCGCCCGCGAGGACGGCGCCGCCCTCGCCGCCTCCGCCGACGGAGGCGCGGCGGTATGACGGAGAAACTCGTCCTCGTCGCATCCAATGACGGCATACTCAAACACGCCCGCGAAGTCACGGACGAAGGCGGCTACGACGCCGTCATCCTCTACGGCGAACTGGAGGGCGCCATCCCGCAGGTCCAGAGCATTCTCGACCGGAAGGAATTCCGCGTCTTCGTCAGCCGTGGCGGCACCGCCCGCTTTCTCCGGGAACGCTTCAACCTGCCGATTGTCGAGATCGCCGTCACCGGACAGGACATCCTCCGCGCCCTCCATCCCTACGCCGGATCCGGGAAAAAACTCGCGGTCATCGGCTGTAAAAATGTCATCGCCGGCGCCAGGGAAATCGCCGACATTCTTGGCGAAGAAATCATCTATTTGGAAACGCGGGACTCGGACGCCGTCCCCGGCGCCATCGAAGAGGCCCGGGCGGCCGGTGCCGACATCATCGTCGGCGATCACCACGTGACGCGGCGGGCGGAGGCGCTCGGCCTGCCGGTCGTCCGCATCGACTCCGGGAAGGCGGCGGTCGAACAGGCCTTCCAGGAAGCGGCGCGGCTCTACGCCGGAACGGTGCAGGAAAAGCTCCGGAACCGGCGGTTCCAGACCATCATGGAATCCATCGAGGAAGCGGTCATCGCCATCGACGAAAACGGCCTTATCACCACGTTCAATCCCGGCGCGGAAAAGATTTTTTCGACGCCGGAACGGGACGCCATCGGAAAACGCATCGAAACGGTCGTGCCGAACACCGTCATGCCGCAGGTCCTCCATTCCGGGCAGGAACTGGTCGGCGTCATCATGGACGCCGGGAAAACCGTCATTGCCTCGTCAGTCAAGCCGCTCGTCGTCGACGGCCGGGTGGAGGGCGTGGTGTCGACGTTCCGTGACATCACGAAAATCCAGCAGCTCGAAGCGAAAATCCGCGCCGAAGTGGTGAAGAAACGCTTGTCCGCCAAAAAACGCTTTGACGAAATTATCCACGCCTCCGCCCGCATGAAGGACGTCATCGGCAAGGCGGTCAAATACGCCAAAGTCGATTCGACCATCCTCATCCTCGGCGAGTCGGGAACGGGCAAGGAAATCCTCGCCCAGGCCATCCACAACGGCAGCGCCCGCCACGGCGGCGCCTTTGTCGCCTTCAACTGCGCCGCCCTCCCGGACAACCTCCTCGAGAGCGAACTGTTCGGCTATGTCGACGGCTCCTTCACCGGCGCCCGGAAGGAAGGGAAAAAAGGCCTGTTCGAGATGGCCCACGGCGGCACCATCCTTCTCGACGAAATCAGCGAAATGAACCTGAACATCCAGGCGCGGATTCTCCGGGTGATTCAGGAAAAGGAAGTGATGCGCCTCGGCGACGACAAGATAATCCCGGTCGACGTCCGCATCCTCGCCGCCACCAACCAAAACCTCTGGCAATGCGTCCAGGACGGCACGTTCCGCCAGGATCTTTTTTACCGCCTGAACGTCCTCAACCTCACCCTGCCGCCGCTCCGCGACCGCCGGGAAGATGTCGAGCCGCTGGCCCGGCTCTTCCTCGCCGAATTCGGCAGCCGCTACGAGGCGTCGGTG
>JAJBTL010000180.1 GCA_020860865.1 Planctomycetota bacterium
GGCGCGGGTATCCCGGAAGCGCTTCGTCGTGTCGGACGGGCGCGGCTGGGCGGCGGTGGATGTCCCGCCGGCGGCGGCGGGCGCCGCAGGGGCGGCCGGCGGAGGCTCGGGCATTTCGGTACTGATGACGATGTTGTCGCTTTTCGGCATTTCGGCCAGGTTCTCCTGGGTCGACGTCTTGCCCCGGAGCATGAGCCTGGTGGTGTCGGTGACGCGCCGCCGGGGATCGTCCAGCTTCGGCGTCGGGAGGCGGCGGGTCGGCGTCTCCGCCGGCTTTTTTCCCTCTTCCTTTTCCGTCACCGGAGGGGGCGGCGGGGTGGCGCTTTTCGTCTCGCCCAGCCGCAGCACTTGGGTTGAATGCCGTTTCACTTCCGTATCCCTGGCCGTGCCGAATTCGTCCAGCATGGCGATATAGGCGTCCGCTTCCGGAATCGCTCCGGAACCGCCGCAGGAAAAGTCGAGCACGCCCTGACGGAGGACGTCTATCATCTGCAGGAGCGCGTCGAAGGTTTGCGAGTCAAGGCCGAGGGAGCGGCCGATATTGTTTTCGACCTCCGATTCCATCCGGTGGCTGAGCCGTTCCAGATCGACCAGGTTCATGAAACCGGAATTGCCCTTGAAGGAATGGAGGCAGCGGAGCGCCTCCTGGATGGCGTCGTTCCCGGAGTCGGGATGCTGTTCGGCCTGGAGAAGCGACTGCTCTATTTGTTCCAGGAGTTCATTGGCTTCGATGACGTATTTGGCGGCGAATTCGTTCGTGTTGGCGGTGGTCTCGCGGCGGGCGAGGTCGCGGGTCTTGATGACCCTGGCGGTGTCGGATGAACGCCGCCGGGACCGGGTGTCCTTCTGGGAGACGCTGGTTTTGCTCTTCCCCGACGGCACCTTGTCCGAGACCGTCTGGGATTTGTCCTTGCCCGGTTTTTCCGCCTCGGCCTTGTCCGATTGTTCAATCGATTCCGTCAGGCGGTCCACCGTGGCCATGTCGACCACCTGGGTGGCGTCCGGTCCGACATCGTCGGTTTTCCCGGCGTCGGGCGCGTCGCTGAGATTAATCGTCATCACGCCGGTCGGACGGGAGCCGTGGGATTTCATCTGTTTCGTCGCCAGGACGATTTCGCCGATGAGGGCGTCGATGCCGAGTTCGTTGCCGTCCTGGTCGACGCTTTCGCCGCCGGCCGAGAAAATGGCCCGGAGTAAGTCGACGGTTCGGCAGAGGAGGGCGATGTCGTTCCCCGGAATTATCCGGTCGGGAACCTTCCGGTATTGTTCGAGGAGGGTTTCCGCCTCGTGGGTGAGGCGGGCGATATCGTGGAGGCCGACAAACCCCGCGCTCCCCTTAATCGAGTGGAAGTGGCGGAAGACCCGGTTGACGATCTCGGTGCGTTCGTCCACATCGTCAATCCGCGGGTACTCCACCAGCGACGGCTCGATGTCGTCCAGGAGGTCGGAGGCCTCGGCGATGAAGCTCTGCAGGAGTTCTTCTGAAATCATGCGTCCACTTTATCCGATATACAGGCGTTTAAACGGTACACTGGCGGGAGCCTGACCCTCCCATACAAGTCCAAAGGTACATGTTAGCCCGGAAGATTCCTAGTGTCAAGGACTTGCACCTCGGGTGAATCTTTTTTAGGAATTCTCTCCCCGACCAGGAACAACCTGGGGCAAGCCGTCCGGTCCGGGCCGGTCCGGGCGGAGGGCGTGGCGCGGGAGTTACAGTTGGTGCAACGTTATAGGCTGTCCCTCCCCGCGAAAAATTATCACGCGAAAAATATTAGCGGTGAAAAAAAAATCGTTATCGGCCGATAGATACCTGAGACACCGTCAATTGGTTCCAGGGTGTTGCCGCACGGGTGCGGAAACACCGGCCAGGAGGAAAACATGACTAGCGCCGAACAGTTCGTCAACGACAACCTTGAACGCGGGCACAGCCTCGAGGACATTCGCCTCCTCGCCGAAGACTGCGAACAACCGCTGGCCGAAGAGATACGCGCCGTCGTCGCGGCCAGGGAATGCGCCCGCCGCCGCGCGGAACGCCTCGCCGTCAGCGAACAGTCCGAAGCCTCGGAAGTGGCCTGCGAGACCGCCATGTACCACGCGGTGTCGGCCGGCGAGGAAGCGGTTTTTCTCATTGGACCCGGTGAAGAGACGGAGACCGCGACGGACGGCATCGATTTCGACCTCATGCAGGGCGGTTCCGCCCCGGACGTCGCGCCTGTCCTCGAGGAGGAGTCCATCGCCGACATCGTCATTGGTGAAACCGACGGTTCTGACATCATCCACGCCGCCGATGCCGGCGCCCGCGCCATGGCGGAAGAGGAGGAGGCCGGTATCTGGAGCCGCCTCTGGACGAGGGTGGCTGGCGGACCGGTTCCGTCCGTGGCCCCGTCGGTGCGGATGCCGGTTGCTTCGGCCATGGAACCTTCCCGCTCCCCTGAAACGTCTCTTCATGAAGACGACCCCGCCATGGCGTCCGAACCCATGATGGATGCCGAAGAGCCTGTCATGTTCGCCGTGGACGATCCCGCCGAATCCAACGATGCCGCCATCCCCGACTTCAATCCGGCTGAAGCCGCCGCTTCCGAACCGGATGCGACGCCGCTCCCCGACCCCGCCACTGAAATGGCGACGGTTGTTTCCGAACCCGCCGGCGAACCGGAAGCGGTGGAGGAAGAACAGCCCGTCTGTGAAAACAGGGTGGACGAACCCGTCGCCGGCGAAACCGGCTCCGCCGAAGCCATGATGAATGACGCCATGTCCGAAGCGGTATCCGTTATGGCCGAGTCGGAAGAGCATGTATCCGAACCCGACGCGGTTGACGAAGAACCCATACACGATATGCATACAGCCACCGCCGCGCCGGTCGAACCGGAAGCCGCGTCGGCAACCGCAGAGCCGGTTGAAGAAATGACGGAGGAACTGGTGCAGGAAATGGTGGATGAACAAACTGAAGAGCCGGTGCGGGCACTGGCGGAAGAACTGGTTAAAGAAGCGGAACCTGTCGGGAACGATGTCGAAGTCGGTTCCGAAATGAGTTCCGACTATCTTCCCGGTTCCGTCGTCCTGTTCGACGACAAATCCGATGCTGATGGAGTTCCCGAGGAAGACAATCTTTCCGAAATCGCCCAGTCCGACGCGGCGGAAGAACTCCAGGAATCGCCCCAGGCTGAAGACCTGACTGCCATCCAGGAAGAAGCCACTGACGCGGTAACGGATGCGGTCCGTGAAGAATCGGCGGAAATCGCCCTCGAAGCACTGACCCAATCCATCGTGACGGAAGCTCCGGAAACGGGTAGCGATTCTTCGCTCGAACCCGTTGGGGAAACGGAACCGGTTTCGGCAGTGGTTCCGGAAGCGGATGCGGAAGTGGAAACAGCCGGTGCCACTCCGTACGTGGAGGAGGTCATTGATCACTCCGTCGATGGAGCCGATGCGGCTGTGACTGAAGCGTCGGACGAACCGGTCGCCGAAGAAGGTGAAGAACAGGCCGAATCCCTCGCGGAAATTCCGGCCGTCAGCGAAGATGTCGCAGAAGTCGCCGAAGTCGCCGATACGGCGGAAACGGCAGAGACGCCCGAAAGTGCCGACGCGGCCGAAACGGCCGAGGAAAGCAAGGTCTCCCGGCGGGAACGTCGTCGCCAGGAGCGGGCGGAAAAGAAACGGAAGCGGAAACAAGCCAAGGCCGACAAGGCCGTCCTTCCGGAAATCGTCCT
Organism: Planctomycetota bacterium; assembly: GCA_020860865.1. Taxonomy (GTDB): domain Bacteria; phylum Planctomycetota; class SZUA-567; order SZUA-567; family SZUA-567; genus JAJBSZ01. Next base: position 3,711 of record JAJBTL010000180.1, read on the forward strand.
TACCCGTTCCGAAGGCACCGAAACGTTGACGCCGGTCGCCGAATCCGAATCCGAATCCGAATCCGGCGAGTTCGCCGCCGCTGTCGACGAATCGGAAAGTTTTGTTAACAATGCCGCCGATCCGGTCACCATTGCGGAAAACGCCTACAGCCAGGACGAAGCCGTCCCGGCCGCCGGCGCCGCTGTCACCGACGCAATCGACGGCGCCGACGCCGCACCCGAACAGCCCCGGATGAGCCGTCCGATGAGCCTGGTCACGCCGAACGACGTGTTCGAGGATGCCGATTCCGCCTCCTTCGTCACCCTGTTCGCCGCCGCCATGGCCGACATGGAAGGCCCGCAACTGTCCATCGTCACGCCGGACGCATCGGACCGCGGGGAGGAAAGCGCCGCCACCGACGACGAAGCCGAGAGCATGGACAGCGATGTCGCTTCCACCTACTCGGGTGACGATCATTATATGATTATTGCCAACGGCGGCGTTCACCAGGACGAAATTTCCGCTCTCCATCTGGTTGACACCGATGCGGCCGACGCGGCGGAATGCCCCGTTGCCGAAACCGGCGAGGCGGTTCTCGAATTGACCGATACGTCGGACGACTCCGCCGAGTCGGAAGAAATGGTCGAATCGGCCAGCGCCGATGACACGGTCGACGGCGGCGCCAACGTCATTCTCTTCCGGGAGAACTTTCCCTTCCTCGCCCAAAGCGATGACGACGATGGAGATGACAACGACGGCAATGCCATGCGTGACAGCGGTCCGGTCCTGCACCTCCTTCCTCCGGTCGAGGAAGCTGCCGGCGACGACAGCGCCCCGGCCGAGGCGGGCATCAAGGCCATCGCCATGGCCGAGCGGCCGCTTCTCGAAAATACCATGTCGCCGGCGGGAGAACCGTCTTTCCCGGCCGCGCTTGCCCACGTCGCTCCACTGGGCGATCACCTGACCGCCGAGTCCCGGGCCGGCATTCTCCTGGCCATGTACGGTACCGGCACGGTTGACGATCTGGTGGAACCGGCGGACGCCATTCCCTCTTCGGACGGCACTGCCGAGGCGGACGGGGAACACGCCATCGTGTCGATGGAGCCGTTCCCGGACTATGCGCAACTTTTTGAACAGGAGCGGGATCTCCGGCGCGATCTGGAAGACGAATACCAGCTCCGGCTCGACGGTTTCGCCGCCCGACTCCTCGATGTCCAGACCGCCGGCGGCCAAACCGAGGAAAAACTCCGGAACGCCAAGGCCGAACTCGACGCCCGCGCCGCCGTTCTCGAAGAGATGAAAAATCGTCTGGCCAAGGAAGAGGAGGCGAAGGCTGATCTCGCCCGCCGCCTCGAATGCGCCACCGCCGAAATGAACTCCCGCGAACGCGAACTGGATCGGGTCCGGGGTCTTCGCGACGAACACCAGCGCCTGTTCAACGAATTCGAGGATCTCCGGAAAGCCTACAATGAAGTCGTCAGCGACGTCATGCCGACGCTCCAGAACGAACGGGACGATCTGGCCCTCACAGTCGAACGCCAGTGCGCGGAAGAGCGCCAGGTCAGGTCGCAACTCGGCGCCACCCGCCGCCGCCTGACCGTCGGCTACGGCCTTGGCGTCGCCGCCAGCCTGGTCCTGATTGCCCTGCCGGTCGCCAACTGGCTCAAGTCGTCCGAACGCGCCCGGGAGACGGCGGAAAGCGAACAGCTCCTCAGCGAGCTTCGCGACAACCTGCAAACCGAAGTCGAGCAGAACATCAGGGCGCAAAACGAAATTGTCGAACTGCAAAACAAGATTGGTTTGGCCCGGGCGCAGATAGTCGATCTCCAGTCCAAAAACCGGGAGCTGGCCCAGGTGAGAACCCGGGTGATGCAACCCGATTCCGACATCGCCGTCTTCCGCCCCGAATCCGCCGGTGGCGGGACGCCGACGCGGGCGTCGACAATGGCGCTTCAGGCCACGCCGCCCGCCGACGGCAGGCTCCATGTCAATGAAGTCCGCGATCCGGCCGGCAGCATCGAACAGGTGGTGGCGATGAACCGGGCGCGGAATCAGGGCGAAGACCAGGTCGCGGTCCGCCCGGCCGGCACCGGCCAGGCCGGCGGCCGGATGCAGGTCAGCGC
>JAJBTL010000432.1 GCA_020860865.1 Planctomycetota bacterium
CCGGTTCCCACGAGGACTCGAGGTAGTCGGCCGTGGCATAGTAGACGGTCCACGGGACCGTACCGCCGTTGACGGTGAGATCGAGGGCGGGGTAGCCTTTGCCGTCCGCTATCAACTGGTCGGCCAGATCGCTCCGCATCACGACATAATCGCCCCAGCCGCCGGCAAAGCATTCGTACAGCATGGGGGCGTAAAAATTGGGAACATATTTAATCTTCCCGATATCCGCGCCGCCCTCGCGGGCGCACCCGAGAAAATACATGCGCATTCCGGCGTCGTTCGAACCGGGAACGAGGACGATTTTTCCCTCCAGATCCTTCCACTTGAAGGCGTCGACCGGTTTCCGGGCGACCAGCGTCATGGGAAAACGCGCGGCGCACTGGGCGAAGGCGTAATAGTCCCGCACCCGTTTCTTGTACAAGGACGGCAGCCATATCCCGTCGGCGGCGCACTGGGCGGCGCCCGAGTCCAGCTCTTCCAATACCTTGTTCCATGGCTCGGGGTAGCGGACTTCGACCTGCAGATCCGCCTCCTTGAAATAGCCGAGTTCCTCGGCCAAGCGCTCCGGCAGCCTGGTAAGCCAGGCGTCGGACGCGGTTATGGTGAATACTGACATAATTCATCTCCGTATACGTTTTATAAAATTCCACCGCCGGTTTTCAGGGCGGCAGCGCCGGACCTACTTTTCCGCCGCTTCCCTGGCCCGGACCTGCTTCCTGAACACCAGATAGGCCAGAACGGCCGAACCCAGCATAAAGGCGGCGCCCAATCCGACCGTCGTCCACATGCTGTACAGAACGACCATCGTCGGGAGAATCGGGTTGAAGAGATTGTTCCACCAGAACAGCCCGTTATACACGCCGTGGGCCTCGGGGGCAATGGACTGCGCCTGCGGGTCGATGGCGCGAACCAGGGCGAGGCCGTTCGTGGAACTGCCGGTGCAGGTGCCGATGGACATGCAGCACTTTTCGAACCACTGGGGATTCCTGACTTTCCGGTAGAACCAGATGCAGACGAAGATCGTCAGGGCGCAGCAGACGACGATATGGATAAGGAGTGGCACGAAGAACCGGGAAATCAGGTCAATGCTGATACTGGCCATGGAAGTGACAATGATGACTTCCAGGCACAGGCCGGCGATGAGGTTGAAAATCCTCCGGTCGCAGTAGCCGGCGATATTGAGTTTACGCATGACGGGCCACAGGATGATGCCGCCGACCAGGCCAAAAAGCATGGGGTGCAGCTGGTTGAGAATGGGGAAGAGCTTGATTAAATAGTAGAATATGCCCCAGCCGATGGCGTAGGCGACGCCGACAACGCCCAGATGCAGCATTATCGGATTGACGGCATTCGGGGTGGTGGTGTATTCGCCGATGCTCTTCCGCTCCTCCTGCGGGATAATGCCCCTGTAGAAATAGTCGGGCTGTTTCTCCGGCTCTTTGACGAAGGTGGCCCAGCCTTTCTTGACGCCGTAGTTGACAACATACATGCCGACGGTCATGGAAATGACCAGGCCGCCGGTGGCGAGGAGAAGGCCGACGCCGACCGCGCCTTCGGTCACCTCCGGGAGCATGTCGATAAGGATCTCCCCGCCCATGGCCGCGGTGCCGTGGGAGCCGAAGTAGGCGAGAACGCCGAGAATGCCCCAGCCGAACGGCATGTCCAGCCAAATCATCATCAGGCCCTCGGCCAGCAGGAGGCCGACCACGATCTGGGCGCCGAAGATGAAGGCGTTGACGAAGGTATAGTCGAGATGGTCGCGGAGCTTCGAGAGGTCCACGTTGACACCAAGCACCGAGCAGGCCATGATGACGCGCATGAGCATGCCGTTGAACCCGCCGAAGGAGGCGGGGATTTCGATTACTCCCAGGAACTGCTGGCCAAGAAAAAGGCCGGCGATGCCGCCAATAAAGGCGGCGGGAAGGAACCACCTCTGGAACGGCTTGACATAACTGCGGATGATGACGCCGATGATAAGTAACACCGACAACAGCATGATATCGTTAAATAGAGAATTCAGGGTCATATCGCAACCTCCTGTCAGAGAGCCCATACATCCGCACCCTATCGTCATGGAAGAGCGGCAGGCGGGCTGATTGGCAATTTGGGGACAATACGTCTGAAAAACGGGCTTACAGCCGCGAGTCGTCGCGCCATGCCGAACGATTTTTCGACGCCGTTAGGCCTGTTTTCGGCCAGCGGTTCCGACCGGAAAACACACAGGGGAGGCGATAGCGACGAAGTACGGAACGGCAATTCGCAGTCTGCAAACACGTCATGAGATCGCGATCACAGCGATCTGACATGCCACGGATGGCAGGAAGGAAGGCGGTTGTTCGGGACGCATGGGGAAAAGGGCGCCATCAAAGGTATGTGCGCGTCCAACGCCGTCCGGTACGATGCCGGAAACGTTGTGCGTACATGATCGGACGTTCCTCGCACTACGCGGATACGGCCGAACCTACAGGCGGTTCGTGATTCAGGTGAGGGATGCGGAGCAGTCTAGTAACGCCCGAAGACCACCCCGGTGCATAACGGCGGGATCCAGCGACGCGGTGTGCATTCGCACTTGTGAACTTTCAACATTGTCTTTTTCTCTCTCAAACCGGACTTGTTCTCATACCACACCGGAACGATGTGCCGTCACCGTTCCATCCGATAGAATTGAAATTGCATTCAGTAACACCGTGTCTTTTTTGAAGTTAGTCCCCTCCGCTCACGTAAGCCAAGCAAGCTTGACCACGTTCGCTCCACGGCCTAACTTCGAAAAGACATCGGCGGTACTTCATAAGCCTTACGATCTGATGGTGGCGCATTTATTGCCAAGCGCACCGTTTTTCAAAATATAACAGTCGTCGCAGTTACTGACCCGCTTGGGTTCGGGCATGGGCGGTTCACCCTTGATCGACTCCACCAGGTCCCAGGCGGCGGCGATGGCCGCGTCCTCGCCGGTGATGAGAAGGAGAACAGCCGCTTCGCCACTGGCTATTCCGTTGCAGGCCACATAGGTGGCGACGGCGCCGGTGAGCATGGCTATCGCCTCGACTTCGGTGACCAGCTCGCCAAACATGGGAATAACGCCGCAGCGCAATCCCCGGCACCGGTCGGGGCTGATGTTGCCCGTCCCCATCAATCCCACGAACTTCTGGAGCGGCGTCGGGATTGACTTGTTAATGGACATGGGGATGATGAATTTGATGCCTTTGGACAGGGAAGGAGTGACATAGAGTCCAATCTCGCCTCCGCCCGGATTCGGACTGAAGCAGGCGACATTACCGTATGGATCGATCATGTTGCCGCTTTTGACAATGACGTCGTCCGCGCCCATGCGATCCAGGTATAGGCTTATGTTCCCCTCTCCCGGTTTATGCCAGTTCTCCTTGCCTTTCTCGATAACGAGCAGGCTTGACATATCCTGGCCCTGCACGGCGCACAGGCCTTTTCCGGAAATGTATCCGCTGCAATAGCCATGGGGATTTTCCATTTTTCTGCCTAGAACTTCCTCAATGACATAGGCATTGGTGGTGCAGCGGGAAAAACCCAGTATACCTTCGTTTTTGGCCTTTTTGACTGCCGGCATGGACGCGACGGCCTTGCCGATTAATCGCTTCGATTCTTCCGGAGTCAGTACGACCAGCACATTATTGCCCATTACTGCTTTCTCCTTGTGTAGACTGTGGACACGGCATGTCCGTTAGTACAGCAAACAAGGTATGAGACGGCAGTTCTGGGTTGAGAGAGTACAATGCCAAGAAATCACTTCTACAACGGTATTTAACACGACAGTGGCTAGCTCGTCAAGTGGTTTTACCAATTTCAGGTCTTTTCCCGAAAATATTCTTGCATGAACCAACGAAACCATTTCACAAGCTTGAGAACTTGACATGGCGCACCTCTCTGATGGCGTTTTCAGGCAAGGCTTCGCTTTTTTTCCAAGAATTTTTCAGTTTTTTTTCGCGACGCCTCTCCGCCACGGCACTCGCTTCTCTTTTAAACGAAATAACCTGCCTACCGCCACGATCCCGGTTTTTACGCCAAGGACATACCCTGCCGAACGATGGGTCGTTAGCCATTAATTAAGACGACAGCATTCGCATGGATCAATCCACACACAGTCAAACCCTCTTATTAATCCTTTAAGCCAACCACACCGCATAGGCACACCGTGCTGTCTGCGATTTACCGGCGAAACCACGCGAAGCGAACAGGCCATTTCAGGATAAGATACTAATGAAGAGCTAAAAACCGTCCGGCCGGTTTGTTTTTGACACTGTCGTTCTCGGCCCGTACGAAGGCGGCGTGGTGGCACGACTACCTGGTTTGTTTGCCAATAAAGGGGAGGATCATGTCCATATCCAAGAAAATCTACGGGGTCGTCGGCTTGCTCATTCTCCTGGCCGTCCTTATTATGGGCCTTGCCCTGACCAGTATCCGCACCCTCTCAAACCTGGTGGAAGAGATGGTCGCCCTCGGCAACCGGAGCGCCGCCCTCAACAATATCGACAAGGCCATTCTCGACCGGACCATCATCACTCGGGAGATAAACTCCGCCACCGATGAGGACGCGATATCCACCCTCATCAAGGACCGGTTCGGCGAGACCGAGGAGAACGTCAAGCGCTACCTCGCCGTGTATGAGGAAAACATACCGGACAATGCCGAGCCGGCCATGCGTCAGACCACGGCCCAGTTGGGCGATCTCTGGCGAAACTTCGTCGTCGAGTCGCACAAGGTCGGTGAACTCGCCCTCGAAAACACCAATAACCGGGCCGCACGCCTGAACGAAGCCAGCGTTGACTTCTGGAACGGCGTCGACGCCGACCTGGAAGCCCTTGCCGACGTCCTCCTGGATGACGAAAGCGAAGAGGTCAAGATGTTCGGAAAACGCACCGCCGACGTCCGCACCGACCTTATGCGCTTCCGCCTCATTCTCGTCAAGTACATGCATGAACTTGACCCGCAGGTCGCCGCCCGGAACAAGGAGCAGATCCTCGAAATTGTCGGAGCGGTGGACAACACCCTTCAGGACCTTATCGCCACGGTGCCGCCCGAACGCGGCGGTTCGAGTGCGGCCAAGCTGGACAAGGATAAGCTCGAAGAAACGGGCAAGGCCATAATCCAGGAAATCTTTACTCTCGTCGACCGGAATAGTAACGGCCTCGCCACCATTCAGATGGTCGGCCCGACCCGCACCGCCAGGATTACCATGCAGAACGTCACCGGCGAATTCCTCGACAAAATAACGGAAAGTCAGGCCGGCGCCCGGACCCTCACCGCCGGCATTGAACGGCGCTCCCTCATCCTTATGCTTTCTGTCAGCGCCATAGGCATTCTTGTCATGTCCATCCTTTCCTGGCGCGTGATTTCGAACGTCGTCACAAAGCTTGGTCGGATAATTGAAAACCTCGGCCACAGTTCCGGACGGGTCTTCAATGCCAGCGGGCAGATTTCCGGGTCGTCCCAGGTCCTGGCCGAAGGCGCCACCGAACAGGCCGCCTCCCTTGAACAAACCTCGTCCGCCCTCGAACAGATGGCGTCCATGACGCGGCAGAATGCGGACAACAGCACCAAGACAAGCCAGACCATGGACTCGACCCTGAAGCTCGTCACCACCGGCGCGGAGACGGTCAAGAACGTAACCGTCGCCATGGAAGAGATAAACGAATCGGCGGAAAAGATTGGGGACATTATCAAGACTATCGAGGAAATCGCCTTCCAGACCAATCTCCTCGCCCTCAATGCCGCTGTTGAAGCGGCCCGCGCCGGCGAGGCCGGGAAAGGCTTTGCCGTCGTCGCGGACGAAGT
>JAJBTL010000199.1:0-2638 GCA_020860865.1 Planctomycetota bacterium
CAGGAGGAGGTGCGCGGTCCGTCCGGTCAGGCCGCCTTCGGTGGTCAAGACCGGCGTCGGCGGCTCCATTTCCATCGTTTCCAAACGCGGCCGGTCGTCCGCGACCGTGTCCGGCGTCGGTTCCACCGGCGTGATATTCGGCGTGGCGATGTGGCGCCGTTCAATTTCCGACATGGTTGCCTGCGGCGTGGCGTCGGTGGCGGCGGATCCGGTTTGACCCTGATCCGTCATCTGCTTCGGCGGCGCGAAGTAAAAAAAGCAGAAACCGACGGCAATACCCCAGAAAAAACACAACTCGAGGATCAGGGGTCGCGGGCTGGTGTATTCAACCGGTCTCGGTCGCGGCGCTTCGGCCATGGGTCGTCCTTGTGGCAATGGCAACGGGTCAGCGTCGACATGGCAAAGAGGCAGTGCATTAATTGTATATAAGAAGGAGATCCGGGCAGTTTGTGGGACACCGTGAAGCAGGACGAAACGAGGTTTTCGTCCAAATCACCGGGTCGTGCGCACTTTCCGGAAAAAAGACTCCTCCGATTTCCCCTCAGGAGCGGCCTGTCGCGACCGTCAATATGATTATCCCGCTCCCGCCCCTGAGGTCAATAGGGAAGCGCCGGCGGAAGAGCCGGGTTGGACGCGGTTTTTTCACTCCCGCACAGGTTCGCGGTTGGCGGCGGTGCGGATTACAAATGCGAACATTGTACCCCGAAACCGGGGTCTGGCGGCTTTTCCGTGGCATCGGGCCGGGTGGTTCATTATAATGGCGTGTCGCGCCCGACATGGATGTCCCGTGCCCCGGCGCACTTCCGGAGAGTGGCGATCGATGGACAGGTCGTATCGGATACCAGGCCAGTCAACGCAAAATTCTTCGCGGACCGGCGGCAGCCTGCCGGCGCCGGGCAGCGTTATCATGGCCAATGTCGAAGAGGATCTCGGCGAAGGCCTGTACGCGCTCCGCTGGGCCGGGCAACGCATCGCCGTCGCCAGCCAGGTTTTCCTGAAGCGCGGCCAAAGCCTTATCCTCCGTTCGGAAAAATCGCCGGAAGGAAAGTCCCTCCTCGTCGTTCAGGGCCCGGCCCTTCCGGAAAAGAATGCCACCGGCCGGGTCATTTACGGACCCGGCACCAACCTCGGTACCCGTAACCAGGGAATCGGCAACAGTAACGCCGGCGCCGGCGCGGGTGCCCCGGCCCAAACCGACGGCGGCATGGGCGGGCAGGGCGGTCCCATCGCCGCCGGCACCATGCGGGCGAACCAGACCCAGGTGTTTGGGCCGGTGCGGGATCTGGTCGGGTCCATTCTCGAGCCGTTGGCCGAGTCTGAAATGACAATAGAGGAACTCCTCGAGGCGGCGGAAGAGGAAAAGGAACGGCTGCAAGAGGAAAAGGAACAGCGGGAACAACAGAAACAGGAACTGAAGGCGGAAGAGAAAAAAGCGGTCAAACGGGCGGTCCAGGAAGCCCTCATCACCGGCCGCGATCCGGTAAAGCCCGGCGCCGTCGTTGTCCAATCGAAAACCGGACCGGTGGTGGTGACGCCGGCGCCCACCGGCGAAGCGGTTGTCGTTCCGACCGTTCCCGCCGCGCCCGGTCCCGCCGTCGTTGTCCAACCCGGCCAGGCGCCGGTCGTCGTCCCGACACCGCCGGCCGGCGCGGCGGTGACAACGCCGCCGGTCATCATCACAACAATGACGGACGACCTGGCGGCGCCACTCCCGACGCCGCCAACCATCGCGACGCAGCCCGAGCAAACCGCTCCGCCGCCCCGGGTGGTGGCGACGCTGGCCGGCGACGTCGTCGTCGTGCCGGATGACACCGCGCCGTCGCCGACGCCGACACCGACACCGGCGGCACCCCCGGCCCAGACAACACCGGTTCCCCGGCCAGCGGTCGCGCCGCCAGTGCCAACCCCGTCAGCCGCGTCAGCGTCGACGTCTACGCCGGCTGCGAGTCCGTCGCCAGCGCCAACGACACCGGCGTCGACGGCTCCGGCAGTCACCACGGTGGCGCCGTCGTCCGGTCAGCCCGAATTGTATGGTAAAGAAGCGTTGACCCAGATGATGCGGTCGTCCGAACTCCCCATCGACAGCGCCACCCGGTCCATCGGCGCGGTCGGGGCAATGCCCGAGTCGGTGGTGGACAAGGCGGCGGCGATTCTTCTCCGCGCCGCCGGGCTGACGCCGGACTCCCTCGCCATGGATGCCGCCCGGGCCCTGGTTCGGAACAACCAGCCGGTGGACCGGGAAACGGTCCAGGCTCTGACAAGCGTCGCCGGCGGCTTGCCGCCGTCGGAGCAGGACGCGGTCATCCGCGCCGCCGCCCGCCTGGCCGGGAAGGATATCCCGATTTCCCCGCCGCTAGTCTCCGGCCTCGCCGATGTTCTTGACCGCCGGTCCAGTGTCAGCACCCTTATGCGCCAGGCCCGCATCGCCCTCGAGCCGCCGCCGGTGGAGGCGAAGCTTCCGGCCGATGTCAAGCCGCTCATGTCCAGTGCCGGCGATCTTATCGACCTTCTCCATGTCGATCTGGACAGCGCCGACGCGCCGCAGGCGATGGAACGGTATGTGTCGACTTTCGGCCGCGAGGCACTTGGCCGGACCATGGCGCTCGTTGAGAAAGCGGCGGCGGTGGCGTTGGAAAAC
>JAJBTL010000199.1:2648-5799 GCA_020860865.1 Planctomycetota bacterium
CGCCGGTTCCCGCCCCCCCGCCCCCGGCGGCGAGCGGGCAGCCGTCACCACCAATCGCGCCGACGCAATCGGCGAGTCCATCGGCACCACCGGCGCAACCGGTCCCGTCGACGCTGCCGCCCCAAGCGGCGGAGCCGCCTCCGGTGGCAACAACACCGGCGCCAAGCGTGCCAGCGCCTCCACCGCCGGCCGCCACGACAGTCGCGCCAGCGCCAACGACAAGTCAGCCGGCGCCACCGGTTCAAACAACGCCGCCGGCACCGCAACCGGTGCCGCCAGCGCCGTCCGGAAGCGCACCGCCACCACCGCCTCCGGCGGGGGGCGCGACCATTCTTCCGGCCGATGTCGGAAAAATTGTTCCTGACCTGCCGGTCCGCGATGTCATCCCGCAGATGGAAGTTGTCCAGGAACGGCCCGCCGCTTCGGCGCCGCCGTCAGCCAGCGCCGCGACGGCGACGGCCGATCTCAGCCCGGAGATGAAACAGGCGGCCGAACTCCTGAACGCCATAGCGAAAAACGCCGCCAACGCCGCCTCCGTCCCGCCCGGAAAAACGCCGCCCGCCGCCGCGTCCGCCGATACGGCGATGATGACAGCCCAAGGGGAACCGCGCCCCGATGCGGCGCAGCCGGAGCCGGCGCCGGCCGAGCCAATCCGGCGGCCATCGCCCATCAACGCCTATTTGAACGCGCCAAAAGCCTTCAACATCGCCGAAGCGCTCCGCAATCTCCCGCCCATGCCGAAAGTCGTTTCCCTGGACGCGCCGCCGGCGGAAATCCAGCCGCCCCTGGACGGCAAGCAGATAGCCCAGACCATTCTGGAAAATTTGCCGCCCGGCATCACCATTCCCGGCCTCGCCGGAGCCGGAACGCCGGCCGCTCCCGTCATGCCGGAAATTCCCGTCATGCCTTTCCCTGGGCAGGTTGTACCCGACGGTTCACTGCCGCCCGGGCTTACCCTTCCGGAAGCGGGCGGCCAGCCGCCCCTGGTTACGGCGGATGGCCAGACCGGCATGACGCCGGGCGACCGGCTCATGAACGCGCTTCCGGACCACCTTATGCTGGAAGGCGAATCCACCGTTCTTAACAAGCTGGACAGCCTGTTCCAGATTCCCGGTTTGAACCGGCCGGAGACGGATCTTCTGCGGCCGTCCGGTTTTCTTGACCGCTACCTGGGCGAACAATCGCCTGAGGCCGACGCCGCCCGGATTAAGTCCGAGGCGGACGCGTTGTTCAGGCAGTTGACGTCGGAAAATTCCGACAGCGTCAAAAAAGCCATGGCCGAGTTGAAGGAAAAGGAGCCGGCAGTCCTCAAGGAAACGGCGTCCCGCCTGAGCGAACGCGAACGGGAGACGCTCCGTTCCGATCCGCTTATGGGAAAACTTTCCGACGCCGCCACCAGTCTCCGCGATCTCGGCCGGCAACTCCTCGCGGTCAAGGCGGAAAACCTGGCCGGGCAGGACCGGAACCCCGGCGTCATGCTCGCCGAAGTGCCCCTTAAATTCGGCGACGACACCGGCGACGGCCGGATGCAGATGTTCTACCGTCGGAGTAAGGGCAAGAACGACGGCTGGGCCCAGCGCGTTATTCTCGATCTCAACACCACCCGCCTCGGCCCGGTTCTCGGCGACATGCGCTTTTTCAACAAGGACATGATTCTCAACCTCTTTGTCGAACGCCACGATCTCGCCACGTATCTGGAAAGCGCGTCGGAACAGCTCATCGACGGGCTGTGGGTAAAGGGATTACGAGTCAATGCTCGGTTCATGGTGTTTCCGCCGCCGCAGGCCATTACAGCGTAACGTCCGGTAATACGGGGCGAATCTGACGGCGCTGCCGCCGGTGCCGCTGCCGTTTCTGCCGGTTTGGAGCCGCCTCCGCATGCTAAAAAACGGCTCGACATCAAGGGATAGGGTCGCGGTTCGGTTTTTTTCTGCGGGCGCCATCAAGCCATATAACAGCGTTGGAGCCGGGGAGGTTATGATTATCCCTTTGTGAAATGCACGTGCGAAATGGGTTTTTGAAAAGCGCTTCCGGCTGTCGTCGACGAGCGGACTTTCTCATAAGCACAGTTCATGGCGATATTTAAAAAAACATCCGGCCATTTTGGCCGGTATGCGAGTGTGTTCATGGGATCGTCGTCCACCCGCTCCACGCACTGCCACGTGTTTGAAAAGGACCACAATGGAATCGTTCCTGACCCTTCCCTATCTCCCGGATTGCCTGTTTTTTATCCTTGCCGCCGCCATAATTTTCGAAATGGTGCGGTACCGCCGGCGGTTCGACACCTCTGTCTGGACAGAAGCGGTCGCCGCCCGGGTAAAACAGGCGGAAAACGATTCGGACACCCGCGATTCCCGTCTGGAAGCCATTGAAACCCAGCTCCAAGCCCTGCCGGTCCGTCCGCCCGCTCCCGTCCCCATGGAGAAGGATATTCAATTCCGCACCTATCCGACCATTATGCTTTTGGCCGTCATCGGCGGCGTCATCCTCCTCTATATTGGGATGTTCCACAGCCTGCCGAAACAGGGCGTCCGCTGGCATCTCTTCGCCGGGCTCGCTCTCATGGGGGTGACACTGGTGGCGTATTGGCATTTATGGCGGAACCGCGGGCCGTTTTTCGCCGTCCGCCTTCTTCACGAAAAATACCAGATGCAAAAAGTCGCGGATTTGCCGGCCAGGCTCGATACTTTGCGGAAAATTCTTGCCTATTACCCGAAACTGCCGGGCCTGTGGATGGAATACGCCCACGAACAGTTCGTCCTCGGGGATAACGACGGCGCCAGGGAGTCCTTGCGAAAAATCGAGGAATTGCTGCCGAATTCGCCCGAACCAGGCGTGTTACTGGCCCGTTTTTGGCTGCGGCAGGGGGAATTCGCCCGGGCCGAGGCGGCGCTTTCCCAGGCCGAGGAACATATCGCCGGTCTTCCCGATGCCAGGATAACGCTTTTCCGCGCCGCGCTGGCTTTGGAACGGCAGGATAGGGCTGGAGCGGATGAAATGCTACAAAAAGCGCGGGATTTGGATGCGGAAATGGTGGAGGCGATGCTTTTACGGGATGAAACGCTGGGAAAACTGGCGAATTATCAGGCCGGGAGGGAAGAATCGGCGGGAAATCAGGGAGAAGAAGCGGCTTTGGCATGAGGGGAAAGGC
>JAJBTL010000361.1 GCA_020860865.1 Planctomycetota bacterium
AGATGCATGCATAAGGATATCGGGTTAGGGAACAAAAAAGTTTCCTGCAACGTATAATCAAACAATAGCGCACAAAAACACCTTAGTCAAGCATGAGAGTATGATAATCATGCATTATTTGCGCATATTTACGCATCAAAATGGGTGTGGGAAAGCGGATGAAAATCCTAAAAAACATGGCTAGGCGTGAAATTGTGCTGTATGATGCATGTGAGGCGGTTTATCCAGCCACAGCCCACACCGGACAAAGGCGAGAAAACATGATAACAACCCGCGAACTGGCCGCTCTGGCCGGGGTCAGCCAATCCACCGTTTCCCGTTGCCTCGCGAACAACCCGGCGATTTCGTTGGAGACCCGCGAGCGCGTCTGCGAACTGGCCCGGCAAAACGGTTACCGGATTAAACGCGGTCCCGGCAACCGGGACCCTCGGGACCGGAAGGCCATCGCCGTCCTCATGACCGGCGCCAGGTATACGAATCCCTATCTGGAAAACGTCTTCACCCATGTCTATAACCGGATAGAAGAGGCCAGGTACATGGCCATCCATGTCAACGACAAGGACGAGACCCTCGATTACCACCGGGTGGAGGAACTGGTCGACACCGGCATCATCGCCGGCTTCATCATTATAAACCTCCACTTCAATCCCCACGTTCACGAGTATCTCGAGCGGCTGGGGATTCCCCACGTCTACCTGCATTATTTCGGCAAAGAATCCCTCGAGGCGCTGGATATTATCGACACCGACAACTACCTTGGCGGCCACATCGCCACACAGCACCTCCTCTCCCTCGGCCACACGCGGATCAAGGTTCTTACCTCCTCGGCCTGGTCGGACAAGCTGGACAGCCATACCTTCCGGGATCGGACGGCCGGGTTCAGGGCGGCGATGGATGCGGCGTCACTCCCCATCGATCGGGACGACGTCACCATAATCTCGGCCCACAATTACGAAGAGGCCTACCGCTATGTCCGGGACAACCTCGACCATGTCCGCGGCTACGACGCCATTTTCACCCACAACGACACCATGGCCATTGGCTGCATCAACGCGCTCCAGGACAACGGCGTCGCCGTTCCCCGGGACATTTCGGTCATCGGTTACGACGGTATCGAGGCGGGTGATTTTTGTCGCCCGGCTCTGACCACCATCTACCAGCCGGTGGCCGAACTGGCCGCCGCCACCCTCCGGCGCCTTATCACGATAATTCAGTCGCCGGACCAGACGGCGGTGCGGAGTTTTATTCAACCCCGGCTCCTCCTCCGCAATTCCACCAGCCAGCGCGGGGAATGATAACCGTGGACGGGACGGTCGGGCGGATCCACCAGCGCCACGCCTGGGATTATGGTTCGCATGGATTCCATGCCTGGTGTTCGTAATGCCAAGCTTCCTTTGACAAAGCCGTTCCTTCCCCGCATACTTGTAAAACAAGATGTTGAATACACTTTAAGGGGAGCCAGCGTGGAAATTGTCGAAAAGATGCCGGTGAGGCTCAAGGTGGCATCGATAATTCGTAAAGCTATACTATCCGGCGAGTTTGCGGATGGCGAGGCGCTGTCCCTGACTGACACCGCCAACCGGCTCAAGGTGTCACGCACGCCTGTCCGGGAGGCATTCCAACTGCTGGAATCCGAGGGACTTATAGAACTACGGATGAACCGCGAGGCTGTTGTCCACAAGATCGATGCGGACTTTATCCGGGATCATTTTGATATGCGGGTGCTTCTTGAAGGCGAAGCCATAGCCCGCGCCACCGCCAACCGAGATGTTGTCCAGCAATTACGGACTCTGCAGGACTCGGTCCCGCGCGGCGACGGGGCCGATTTGTCTGCGGTATATGATACCTATAACCACGATTTCCATCATCGCATCTGGGAAGGCGCCGGGAGCAAAAAACTTTACGCGTTTCTTGAATCCCTATGGAACGGTCCATCGTACAGCCGCACCAGGGGAAGTACGGTAAACCATTCCCTTTCCGTTGAGGAACACAATACCATGCTTGTCAGGATGGAACAGGGCGACGCCGAAGGGGCCAAGGCGATGATGCGGGAGCATATTCTTCGTAGTCGGGATATCATTCTGGAATCATTGACGTTACAGTAGTTCTGGTAATTCAATCAGACCATATTTACCTCCGGCCGGCGATTTCGCCGGCTTTTTTTTGGGTAGTCGTTTGACAAAGCTCTTTCCACCTCGTATTGTAAAGTTGTATACGAGATGCTTGATTCTTAATAAAACATCCCTTCGCACAGCGCAGACGTTTTGGTATGGTAAGAACGTCTCCTCTCCTTCAAAAGCATCTGGACGCACCACGTTATCCCACACATTGGTAAAGCCGGCATTTGGCACGCGTTTTTATTGTCGCTGCGGGTGGCGGCTTGGTAAGGGTCATTGTCCCGGGACGCAGTGGCGACCGTGGGCGATGGCGTTTTCGGCACGCGGTCTCGGGCGGTATCCAGGCGAAGGGAGGGATGTATGAGTCCTGCAGTTATCACATTATTGTTTCTTGGTTTTGCCGTTGTCATGTTTGTCATGGAAAAGATTCCCCTGGCAATCACTTCGATGATTGTCTGTATCGGGCTTATCGTCACCAAGGTCCTGACACCACGGGAAGCGTTCAACGGGTTTGTCAATAGTAATGTCATCCTCTTCGTGGCCATGTTTATTGTCGGCGGCGCCTTGTTCGAAACGGGGATGGCGAACAAGATTGGCGGCCTGGTGACGAATTTCGCCAAATCCGAACGGCAGTTGATTGTCGCCATTATGGTGATAACCGGGGTCATGTCCGGTGTTCTGTCCAACACCGGCACCGCCGCCGTCCTTATTCCCGTGGTTATCGGCATTGCCGCCAAGTCCGGCTTTTCCCGCTCCCGCCTCCTTATGCCGCTCGTGTTCGCGGCCGCCATGGGCGGCAACCTCACGCTGATCGGCGCGCCGGGCAACATGATCGCCCAGTCCGCCCTTCAGGAGATCGGCCTCGAATTCGGCTTTTTCGAATACAGCCTTGTCGGTCTTCCCATTCTCGTGGTCGGAATCATCTTCTTCGCCTTTTTCGGCTACCGGCTGCTCCCGAACACCCACCTGAAGGACGACGGCGCCTTTCAGGAAGGCAAGGATTACAGCCATGTTCCGAAGTGGAAGCAAAAGCTGTCTCTCGTCATCCTGTGCGCGACCATCATCGCCATGATTTTTGAAAAAGCCATCGGCATCCCCCTCTACGTCAGCGGCTGCATCGGGGCGATAGTCCTCATTCTCTGCAAGGTCATTTCGGAAAATGACGCCTACAAGTCCATCGACATGCAGACGATTTTCCTGTTCGGCGGAACCCTTGCCCTGGCGGCGGCATTGGACAAGACCGGCGCGGGCAAAATAATCGCCGACGGCGCCATCGGATTCCTTGGTGAAAATGCATCGCCCTTCGCCCTGCTGGTGGTTGTCTTTCTAATATCCGCCATTCTCACCAACTTCATGTCGAACACGGCGACGACGGCGCTCCTGGTGCCAATCAGCCTGTCCATCGCCACGGGAATGGGCGCCGATCCCCGGGCCGTCCTCATGGCGACCGTTATCGGCGGCTCGTGCGCCTACGCGACGCCCATCGGCATGCCCGCGAACACCATGGTCCTAAGCGCCGGCGGTTACCGCTTCCGGGATTATATGAAGGCCGGGTTGCCGTTGATTGTTTGCTCCACGATTGTCAGTCTTATTTTACTACCCATTCTGTTCCCGTTTTTCCCTAATAAATAGTGGAGGTGTGGATATGAGTACCGAAGCGAGCGTCAAGAAAATGACGGATGTCATGAGCGCTTTTACCGCCCTGGTAGGAAAGAAATTGCCTGATGATGTGGAGGCCAAACTGGCGGAACTGCGGAAGAAAGAAACCGGCGCGTTGTCGAAAACTATCTACGACGCCATGGCCACAAACCAGCAACTGGCGATGGATCTGAACCGTCCCTGCTGTCAGGACACGGGCGTTCTCCAGTACTGGGTCAAGTGCGGCGCCGCCTTTCCCCTCATTGGCGATCTCGAGGCTCTTCTCAAAGAGGCGGTGATTGACGCCACGAGGAAAGCACCGCTCCGCCATAATAGCGTCGAGACATTCGACGAATTCAATACCGGCAAAAACGTCGGGAAAGGCACGCCGACGGTGTTTTGGGAAATCATGCCCGGCCGCGACGACTGCGAAATTTACACCTACATGGCGGGCGGCGGCTGCACCCTGCCTGGCAAGGCGATGGTGCTCATGCCCGGCGCCGGCTACGAGGGCGTGACGGAATTCGTCCTCGACGTCATGACGAGTTACGGCCTGAACGCCTGCCCGCCGCTCCTCGTCGGCGTCGGTGTCGCCACCAGTGTCGAGACAGCCGCGCTCCTGTCGAAAAAAGCCTTGATGCGGCCCATCGGCAGCCATAACGAAAACGAACGCGCCGCAAAAATGGAGACGCTCCTCGAGGACGGCATCAACTCCATCGGCCTTGGTCCCCAGGGCATGAGCGGCAACTATTCCGTCATGGGCGTCAATATCGAGAACACGGCGCGGCACCCGTCGACCATCGGCGTCGCGGTAAACGTGGGCTGCTGGAGCCATCGTCGCGGACACATCGTGTTCGACAAGGATCTTAATTACACCATCACGTCGCACAAGGAGGCGGTACTATGAGCGAGAAGAAAATTCTGACAACTCCCCTCTCGTCCGAAGATCTGGCCGACATCAGGATCGGGGACATTATTTACCTTACCGGCCATCTGGTCACCTGCCGCGACGTCGCTCACCGCCGGTTGACCGAGGCCGGGCGGGAGCTTCCGGTCAATGTTCGGGGCGGCGCGATTTTCCACGCCGGTCCCATTGTCCGCCCGATCGGGGATGACAAGTTCGAGATGGTCTCCCTCGGTCCCACCACCAGTATGCGCATGGAAAAATTCGAAAAGGAATTTGTCGAACAGACCGGGGTGAAATTGATAATCGGCAAGGGCGGCATGGGTCCGAACACCGAGGCGGCGTGCCGGGAGCAAAAAGCCCTCCACGTCGTCTTTCCGGCCGGCTGCGCCGTCCTGGCGGCGACGGAGGTCGAGGAAATCGAGGATGCCCAATGGAAGGATCTCGGGATGCCTGAAACGCTGTGGGTGTGCCGGGTGAAGGAATTCGGCCCCCTCATTGTCTCCATCGATACCGAGGGAAATAACCTTTTCGAGAACAACAAGGTGGAGTTTAATAAAAAGGAAAAGAAAGCATTTGAAGAAATTAGTAAACAGGTCAGCTTTATTAAATGAACCGAGGCACCAATAATAGAAAACGCCAGCGGGCACGACGGTGCCGCTGGCGTTTTCTATTATGACCATTCGGAAACATTTTAGAAAATCACCGCGTGAACTTATTTCGCCGTGCGGAGGCTTCGCTTTTCTTCATCCCACGCGAAAAGCGCTTTTTTACCCATATCGCCAAGAATGTTGTCGACGTTGCAGATATAAAGATAATGGTCGCCGACTTCCACCGTTTGCACTAGGCTGCATTCTATTGCCATGCAACTGGCCTGGGGAATTTCGATAGTGTTGCCGGCCACCGCCGTCATCTCAATGGAGAATTTCGCCACCTTGTCCGTGTTATGTCCGGACACGGTTCCGCACGAGAAAGCGGCCTCGGCGATTTCTTCGGTGGGCATGGCGAGAATCGCTTTTTTCGTCTCCCGCACCCGTTCGCCGCTGTACGACGTTTTCGCCATGGCGAATCCGATCATCTCGGGTTTGAACGACAGCTTCGTCCACCACGATATGGGGG
>JAJBTL010000068.1 GCA_020860865.1 Planctomycetota bacterium
ATGCGACTAACCCGGAATTATCACGAAAATTCTGTAAATGCTCAACCCGCAGCGAACGCGGAGACCCTTACCCCCGGACCCGGCGGCTCGGGCGAGCCGCCGGTTTTTCGCATGGCCGGGACGGCCGCCGGATCGCGGCCGGCGACGAACTTCTTATGGGAATGGCGGGGCGGACCGGTTACAATGGCGGCGGCAAACCACACCGTTCCACACAAGGAGAGTAAGTATGACCGCCCAACTGCCTGTCAGCCAGTTCCATGCCGATCCCGGGAAATGCGTCGCCTGCGGCATGTGCGTCCTGGACTGCCCGACCCACATCATCGATATCGAAGACTGCGTCGCCCGGGTCCTTCCGGAAAAGGACGCCGACTGCCTCCGCTGCCTCCACTGCCTGGCCGTCTGCCCCTACGGCGCCGTCAGCGCTGCCGGCGTCAAGCCGGAAGAGACCGAGGCGGTGACGCCGTTCGACCCCGACTCCCTTCGTAGCCTCATTCTTGCCCGGCGTTCGGTGCGGCAGTTGGGTCCGGGGACGGTGGACGAGGAGACGTTCAGGCGCATCCTCGCCGTCGTCAGGGAAGCGCCGACCGGCGTCAATGTCCGCCACCGCCGCTTCACCGCCATCCTCGACCCGAAGGTCCTGGCGGCACTCCGGGACAAGGTGGCGAACGCCCTCGTGGCCAATCCGGACAGGCTGCCGCCGGAAGAGTCCTGGCTCGTCGACATCGCCCGGGAGTGGCTCGAGGACGGCGTCGACGGCATCTTCCGGGACGCCCCGCACCTGCTCGTTGTCACCGCCGGGCCGGAAGGGATTTGCAAGGTCCCGGACTGCATCATCGCCCTGTCGTACTTCGACCTCTATGCCCAGGCAAACGGCATCGGCACCACCTGGTGCGGCATGGTCGAGGGCGTGCTCCGCCATTTCCCGGAAAGCCGCCGCTGGCTCGGCATCCCGGACGATCACGAAATTGGCTATGCCATGCTTTTCGGCCCGGCCGGCGTCAAGTACCGGCGGACGGTGCGGCACGACGACGAGGACGTCCTCATCCTCGACCGGTTGCCGGAGTAACGCCGGCGGCGCGGCTGGACACGCTGGTATCAAAAACGACCCCGCGCTCATTGGGCGCGGGGTCGTTCCGTGTGTATCGACATAACGGTGCGACGCGGTATCAGTTCCGGTACCAGATATAATAGGAAATAATCACCGCCAGACTGGCGCTGGCGATGATGGCGGCGACGAGATCGCAGTAAAACCACCAGTTTTCCCGCCAGGCGATCATCAGTTGCAGCCGCTCGAGGAGCCCGGCCGGAAGAACCCGCCGGATCAGGCGGGACAGGGTGAACGTCGCCTTGCCGATAATTCCCTTCGGCGCCACCATCGCCGCCGTCTCGGCCGCGCCGGCCGCGTCGCCTTCCCCTTCGGCGCCGCCCTCCGCCTCTTCCTCGTCGTCCATCATGGCGCGCATTTCGTCGTCCATGTCGTCCGAAAAGTCCATGTCGTCCATGTTGGCGAAGACGTCCATGGGGTTGACCGCCACCGCTTCCTCTTCTTCCTCTCCCTGACCGGCCTCATCGCCGCCGTCGCCGCCTTCCCGGATACCGGCCAGCGGATCGCCGTCGTCGTCCTCGCCGTTTTCGCGGGCGAGGTGGCGCTCCATTATCGCTTCCATCTCCTCGGTGCCCGGTTTGGGCCCGTCCATGTCGGTGATGGCGCTGTCGTCGATGACCGGAGCGCTCAGGTCGGCGTTGATGCCGGGAAGGTCGTCAAATCCTTCGTCCAGGAGATCGTCGGTGGTGAGGCCGAATTCCTCGTCGGGAGGCAGGGCGTCGTCGCCGTCCGCGCCGTCCGCCGCCCCGGCTTCGCCGAGGGCGCCCGGGTCGGTGTCGTCCCCCCCGTAGTCGATGTCCGGTCCGTCCACGGCGGTGGGGTCGGGGCCGTCGCCGTCCACCAGGGCGCCGGCGGCACTGGCTTTTGGCCTGGCCCGGCGCGGGCGGCGGGGAGCGTCGTCTTCACTGGCGGCGCCGCTCCGGTCGCGGGCGCGGCGCGGATCGCCAAAGGTGATGTCGTCCGAGGCGGCGCGGCGCGGCGTTCGTTTTCCCGGGCGGCGGGCGGCACCGGCCTCGGCGCCGTCGTCGTCGGCTGACCGGTCCTCATCGTCGCTCTCGCCGATGCTGTCCAGTTCGTCCAGGAGGGCGGCGGCTTCGTCCTCGTTGTTCGGCCTGGTGTACCGGCCGGTATCAATGCCCGGCGCCTGGCGTGATTGCAGCGTATCGCCCGGCAGGATGACGGTGTCCTCGGCTTCGGGACGGTTTGTCTCGAGAATAATCGTATCGCCGGCCGAAAGGTCGGCGTACTGGTCCCGGAGCTCCTCCGGGTTGAAGCCGCCGGCGTGGTCGAACGAGCCGATGTCGCCGGCGGCGCTCCGCTGTTCCCACAGTTCCTCGATGTCGAGGCCGTCGAACAGATCGAGGCTTCTTGTATCCGGCGACGTGGTGCCGCCGGTCTTCACCCGCTCCTGCCAGACCTCGTCCAGGTCGAAGTCCGAGAACATGTCCAGCCCGGCGGCGGTGTCGTGCCCGACCGGACGATGCCGGGTGGATTCGCGCCGGCGTTCCCGACGGGAACTTTCCCGCTTGGCCTTTTCTTCCGCCGTGACCGGCGTCTCGTCGCCACCGGATCCGGCGTTTTCCCGGATTTCCTCCGGCGGTTCGTACCAGTCCGTCGGCATGGTGAAGACGCGCTCGTCCTCCGGCGGGACATACCAGTCCTCGACCCGCTCGATGCCGCCGTACGGGACGGGCGGCGGCGGCACCACGACGGTGGTGGTCCGCCGGCGCGGCGCCCCGGTGGAATCGTCCGCGTCGGCCGCCTCGGCCCAATCGGAACTGTCGCCCGCGCCATCCGGCGCCGGAGGCTGGGAGAGAATGGACAGGATGTCGATGTCCTCGCCGTCCAGGAGGGCGTCGATACTGTCCATGAATTCGTCCTGGCCCGCTTCCCCGTTATCTTCCGCTTGCTTGTCGTCAGGGACAACCGGTTCGACCGGGTCCGGCGGATTGAAAAACTGTTCAGCCTCGGCCGGGAGGCCGGTCAGGAGGTTGGTAATGGGCCTGGTGGCGGCGGCCTTGTCACCCTGGCGGAACGCCTTGGTAAAATCTTCCCAGGTAGGAATTTCCGGAAACGCGTCCAGCGCCGCCGGGCCGAAGGTGGCGGGGGATGTATAAGGAATGGCCGGCGCCGTGTCGTCCAGGGAGAGGACGGCGTCAGTATCCGGAACGGCGTCATCGTCGGCGGTGGCGCCCGGGTCGGAACCCGCCGGGACTGACGGCGCGGCCGGAGCGTCGCCGGGCTGGTCGGTCGAGGTCGGGTCGGGACGGGAGGCGTCGGCGCTCCGGCCGGCGGGAACGTCGTCGTCTTCGAAATCGAGATCGATGTTCGCGGCAATGTCGTCAAGGCTGATAAGGGACGGCGCGACATAGGGTGCGACGTCGTCGGCGACGCCGACCGCGGACCGCTCCTTGTCCAGGATGTCCATGTCGGTGAAGAGCATGCGGCCCTGCTGAGGGGTGTCCGGGGTGTCGGCCATACGTGGACGGCTCCAGCCTTTCTGAGTACACCGCGCCTGATCCGAACCGGGACGGAGGCCATCTCCGTCCAGGTTTCTCTGTGAAGCACTCGCATCCGACTGTCACTGTCGGTACGCCAAGCCGTGCCGCGCCGCGCCCGGCCCTCATAGTATATTATCGGTCATGCCGGCAATAATATGCAGGGTTTTTACAAACTGTCCCCGAACGGTCGCATGCCGCGCGACATGACAAAAAAAGCGGGCGCGACAGCCGGTTGGCCTCGCGCCCGCGAAAAGGTGGTGAAGGATTACTTACTTGTTGCTGTTCATCGACCCCATCATGGTGAACTTCCGCCACAACTGCTCTTCCTTCGACTCGAGCCGTTCCTGGAGCCGGGTCATCTGTTCGTCCAGGTCGGAAATGGTGTTGGTGATGTTTTCATTTTGCGTCGCCAGGAAGCCGAACTGGGTGTCGCCGATTTCGGTGGTGTGCGCGTTCAGCTTACCGGCGAGACCGCCCTGTTCGAAAATCTGGACGTCGAGGAGGCGGAACTTGCCGTCTTCGGCGTTGGTCTTGCTCGCCTTGATGCGGATGGCCTGGACGTTCGGCGTCGCCACGCCGAAATACTGGGCGTCGGACTTGTTGCCCGAGATTTCACGATAGGTCTGCCATTCGCCCTTTTTATCCATGTATTCGATGGTGTAGTCGCTGAGGGCGGTGTCGGCCGAGTAGTGGTAGATACTCATCCGGGCCATGGTAATCGGCTTCTGGAACCAGATGGCGTATTCGTTGGAGCCGTTTTCGATGGTATCCTTCGCCATGATGCCGTTTGCCGCGCCCCAGCCGCCTTTGCTCATGTCGCCGTTGATGGCGCCCTCGGCGGAGAAGCTGTCTTCCAGTTCGCCGTTGAAGGACGGCGTCGGCCTGACGTTGGGGTCTCGGTTGATGTTGGAGACGTTTTCCTCGCTCGACAGCATCTTTGAGAGGACGTCCCATTTGTTGGCGATGAAGTCGTCCAGGGCGTCCTGGTCCAGTTCCATCGTCGAGTACCAGGTGCCGGAGCCGTCGGAGTTGGAGTTGGCGGCGGAGAGGCTGATGCCGAGATCTATCCAGGTCCAGGTCTGCTGGTTGCCGTCCTTGTCGGGCTGGCCGACGACGACGTTGTTCGGGTTGTAGGCCATGTAGAAGAATTCGTCGATGTCGTCCATTAGGCCCTGGACGACGCTGTCGCCGGCGAAAATGCCCGGTTCGCCTGTTTCCTCGTCATCGGCGGCGAGGTAGCTGATCATTTCGGTAAGGGCGTTGTACGACTCTACCATGCCCTTGATTTCCTCGGCCACTCGTTCCTTGTCGTCGTCGAGGGTGATGGTGGTCCACTCGGTCGAGGTCTGCTTGAGGTCGAGGGTAACGCCGAGGATGGCGTTCGAGTTGGTGTTTGTCGACGACGACAGCATGACCGGGCTGGCGCTCGAGTTCGGGTCGCCGTAGAGGACCTTGCCGTCGGAACCGCGGGACGTCTGGGTAAAGCCGAGGAGTTCGGCGAGGTCGCCGTCCAGTACGAAGTCGTTGGCTTCGCCGGTGTTCGCCGACGCGACGGTGAGGCGGTACGGGTTCGTCGACTTGCCGTCGTTAATGATGGCGGCCTTGTAGTTGCCGCTTTCGGCGAGGCGGTACATGACGCTCTCGAGGGAGTCAGTGGACATCACGTCGAAGCTAACGCCGAGGGTGCCCTCGAGAACGGAGTTGTTGCCGTACTCCTTCATCCGCTTGCCTTCGCCGGCGATGCCGAGCTTTTTGGCGGTGGTGGTGCTGTTCGTGTCGGAGACGCTGATGTTGCCGGTCGGCGCCGGGTAGGGGACGGCCGGGTACATTTCGCCGAGGGTGATGCCGGTACCGGCGGCGTTGATTTCGGCGTGGATAAAGTGCGTTTCGGTGCCGTCGTTGATGGCGTCCAGGACGTCGCCGATGGTGAGGCAGCCGTCCAGCGGAATACCGTAGGATTCGCCGTAGGCGTTGGTTAACTGAATGGTGCCGAGTTCGGCGTTCTTCCCGACAAACTGGTCGAGGGAGGTGGCGCGGCTGATCCAGTTCCGGCCCAGGGATTCGCAGCTGTAGAACGACCGGGACTCGACGCGGAGGTCCGAGTTGTCGGAGCCGACGAGGCCGAGGGCCTGGCCGAGGCGGTTGGCGTCGGAACGCGTCGTCTCTTCTTC
>JAJBTL010000442.1 GCA_020860865.1 Planctomycetota bacterium
CCCACCGTCTCGTGAAGAATTTCCAGACGTTCCTCTAACGGTTTTTTGGTAAGGAATTCTACAATCCCGCCATATCCGCCGCCGTCAGTTCACGAACTTCGTCAGGCACGGTCTCTGTAATATCGGCGGCTGGCCGGTCCACCAGCATTTTGTAGTTCGGTTGGCGAAGATGCCAATCCGCCGTCCAGCACATGAAGCCGACCCGGACAACCAGCGCCGGGCGGAGCCATATGGCGTCCCGGACTTCCCGTGGTGGCGGCAGGGCGAAGGGATGGTTCTCCCGGCGCGGCTGCGAACGAATGCGGGCGAAGTCGTCGCGGCGCAGGCCGAGGGTGACGCGGCCCTTGTACACGAGCCCGTCATCGCCGTATTGGCCGAGGATAAGGCTGGCGACGGCCGCCCGTTCGCCAATCATGTAGCCGCAGACGATAAAGTCGTCTTCCAGCCAGTTCTTAATTTTCAGCCAATCACTACTCCGGATACCCATGCGGTAGGGGCTGTCCAGGCGTTTGGCTATTATGCCCTCGAGGCCGAGTTTCTTTATTCGTCTGAAAAAATCCTTGCCGTTACGTGGAATAATGCGGGACAGGGCGAGGTGTTCGCTTTCGCCCACCGTCTCGTGAAGAATTTCCAGACGTTCCTCTAACGGTTTTTTGGTAAGGAGTTTATTACCCCTATAAAGAATGTCGACCGCCACGAACGTGGCCGGATGATCGCGGGAGAGGCGGTTGATGGTCAGGGGATTCTTGACAACCGATCGTTGTTTAATATGTTCGAAGTCCTCTTTGGCGCCGACGCCGATGATTATTTCGCCGTCAAGGATGCAGCGGGTGTCGACATGTTCGTGGATGTCGGACAGTTCCGGGAACTGCGACAGGACGTGCCGGCCGCGCCGGTTTATGAGGACGGTGGCGGATTCGTCCAGGTAGGCGAGGCAGCGCTCACCGTCCATTTTGAGTTCGAAGATGTGGTCGTCGGAATCGAACGGCTCGTCGGTTTCGGCGACAAGCATGGGTTTGGCCGACTGGCTGGCGAAAATGTCTGTCATGTTCCGGTCCTGCGCCGCGCCCGGGCCGGCGCTTTCTTCGACGATTTACTGGATTTCTGGCCCGATCCTTCCAGCTCTTCCATGCTGGCTTTGAGGGCGTCCATGAGGTTGATGACGCGGTTGCCGCCGGCGGCCTGCGGTTGGGCGATTTCCTTGCCTTCTATTTTATCCTCAATCATACTGCGGAGACGTTCCTGATATTCATTCTTAAAGGCGGCCGGCTCGAACGGTTTTTCCATGCTGGCGATGATACGGTCGGCCATCTTCAACTCGGCCGCGTCGACCTTCGCCTGGGGGATATCACGGGGAATGTCCCTGACTTCGTCGGCGTAGTGGAGGGTCTGCATAATAAGGCCGCCGTCGGCCGGGGACAGGGCGAGGATGACTTCGTTGGCGCCGATGACGGTGTGGCCGATGGCGATGCGGTTCCGCCCTTCCATGGCCTGACGCAGGAGCTCGAAGGCTTTTTCACCGCCTTTTTGCGGGGTGACGTAATAGGACCGATC
Source organism: Planctomycetota bacterium (assembly GCA_020860865.1). GTDB lineage: Bacteria > Planctomycetota > SZUA-567 > SZUA-567 > SZUA-567 > JAJBSZ01. Next base: position 1,555 of record JAJBTL010000442.1, read on the forward strand.
GAAGAAGACGGGCGAGATTTCGTGGAGGTCGGAAAACTGGAGAATCTGGATACTCTTGTCTTTTTCCGTTTTTACCTTTTCAAAATCTTCGTCGGTGAGAACGACGTATTTTCCCTTGTCGTATTCATAACCTTTGACAATGTCCTCGGTGGTGAGTTCCTTTCCGGAGACTTCGTCGATTTTCTTATAGCGGACCCGGCCTTTCGTTTCTTTGGATAATTGGTTAAACCGTATTGTATTGTCCTGCGTGGCCGTGTACAAGTTGACCGGGATATAAACAAGGGCGAATGAAATTGCCCCTTTCTGCGCGACTGCCATGGTGCATCCTCCTGGCGGCGCCGCCATAGGCAGCGGCTCCTCACTTGTTAATGTTCGGGGGAGCGGCGTGGGCATTCGTGAATGCTACAAAAGAGGGACTTCCCGGCGGGGGAAATCCCTCTTACTGCATTGTAGAATATAGGACAATTTAGTTTGCGTCGTCCAAAGCTTCGACGCCGGGAAGCTTTTTCCCTTCGAGGAACTCGAGGGAGGCGCCGCCGCCGGTGGAGATGTGGGTCATCTTGTCGGCGAGGCCGGACTTGTTGACTGCGCTCACCGAATCGCCGCCGCCGATAATGGACACGCATTTCGCGTTGTCGGCGATGGCCTGGCAGACCTTAAAGGTGCCTTTGGCAAAGGCCGGTTTTTCAAATACGCCCATCGGGCCGTTCCAGACGATGGTCCTGGCCTTGGCGATTTCTTCGGTGAAGAGGGCGATGGATTTCGGACCGATGTCCAGGCCCATCATGTCGTCCGGGATCTGGTCGAAGGTGCCGTCGGGTTCGGTGACGTCGAACTTGCGGGCGCAGACGTGGTCGACCGGGAGAAGAATGCTGACGCCTTTTTCCTTGGCCTTGGAGAACACTTCCCGGGCAACGTCGAGCTTGTCCTCTTCGACGCGGGAAATGCCGACCTTGACGCCCTGGGCTTTCAGGAGAGTGTACGCCATGGCGCCGCCGATGATGATGCTGTCGACCTTTTCGAGAAGGTTCGTGATGACGAGGACCTTGTCCGAGACCTTGGCGCCGCCGAGGATGGCGAGGAACGGCTTTTCCGGATTGGCCAGGGTGTCTCCGAAATATTTGACTTCCTTTTCCATGAGGAAGCCGGCGACGTTGACCGGGATGTACTTGGTGACGCCGGCGGTGGAGGCATGGGCGCGGTGGGCGGTGCCGAAGGCGTCGTTGACGTAGATGTCGCCGAAGCTGGCCAGTTCCTTGGTGAAGGCGTCGATTTTCGCCTTGGTGGCGTCGTCCTGCTTGGCGTATTTGTTGAGGAGTTCCTCTTCCGGATGGAAGCGGACGTTTTCAAGCATCATCGCTTCGCCGGGCTTCAGGCCGTCGACCATCTTTTTCGCTTCCGGGCCGACGCAATCCGGGGCCAGGGGAACGGGAATGCCGAGAAACTCGGCCAGCTTCACCGCCGCCGGCTTGAGGGAAAATTCGGGCTTGGCTTCGCCGTCCGGGCGGCCGAGGTGGGACATGAGGATGAGTTTGCCGCCGTGGTCGAGAATGTAGCGGATACTCGGCAGGGCCGCTTCGATACGGGTGGCGTCGGCGACTTTGCCGTCCTTCAGGGGCACATTGAAATCAACGCGCATGAGGACGCGCTTGCCGTTGACATCGACGTCGCGGATGGTTTTCTTTGCCATGATTGTCTCCTGTTATGTGTGGTCCGTAGTGACCAGAATGAAATTTCATATATAGAACCTGTTTCATAACTCCATTTGGCCCGCTTTTCCGTTTTGACGGCCGTTGGCTTCGCCCGTCTTTTTCGACAATATTCAGCCATATTGCCCCGGAAAAGCCGAACTCGCCCACGACCGCCAAAACGAAAAATCGAACCAAAGCGAGTTATGAAACAGGTTCTAATAGGCTGGTGACCGCCGTTGCCGCCCTCCTGGCCGACGATGGCGGTATTGAAACAACTCCTTGTCTATCGACCGTTTGGCCGACATGCCCTTAATAATTCGTCCTGGCGGCGAATCTGTCAAGATGCGCACTATAGACGGGCGCGCCCGGCGGGGCCGACCGGTCGCGTCCGGGCGGGCGGGGGGCTTCCTATTCGCTGACGAATCGGTATACTTGATGAAAGTTGACGTACGCATGCCCAGGGGCAATGCGAAAACAAATGCCGCTCCGGGACGGCGTCCAGGACGCCCGGGAGACAGGCGATGCAATGAAAGGAAAATGCAGATGAATCCGGTTCTTCAGGCACTTATGGAACGCCGCAGTATTCGGAAATACACGGACAAACCGATCCGCCCGGCCGACCGCGACGCCATTCTTCAGGCCGGTCTCTACGCGCCGAGTTCGAAAAACACTCAGGCCTGGCACCTCACCGTGGTGGAAAAGGCCGACGTTATCCAGGACATCACCCGCGAGGTGAAGGCGGCGATTCTCCGGGCCGGCGTGGCGAAATACGAAGGGTTGGCAAAAAGCGAAAATTATTCCGTCAACTTCCGCGCCGCGCCGCTGTTTGTCATCGTCTCGGTGAATCCGAACGAAACGCCGTGTCCGGCCGAGGACTGCGCCACCCTTCTCGAAAACATGTTCCTGGCGGCCCATTCCCTCGGGATTGGCAGTTGCTGGATAAATCAGCTTGGCTGCGTCACGGACGAACCGGAGTTCCGGAAGTTCCTGACAACGCTCGGCGTGCCGGCCGCGAACAAGGTCCAGGGTTCGGCCTGTTTCGGCTACGCCGACGGAGCGGCACCGAAGGCGGCACCGCGCCGCGAAGGGATGATTAACCACGTCTAACCGCTTTTCCAATGGTCTTGGACCGGTCGGGGCGGCGAGCTGGCTCGGGCCGGCGGCGACGCCTCGCGTCAGGTAGTTAATATTTCCGTGCCTTCATACAGAGAGCGTTCGCCCCGGTGGCGCCAAGCGCGTCGCCGGGGCGGCGTTCGGTGTGACGTCGAGTATTGTCCACCGGATAACCAGGAGTGCCGTCATCAGCATTCAGGAAAATGTCCAGGAAACGCTCCAACCGGTTCTAAAGTGGGCAGGGGGGAAACGCCAGCTTTTGGCCGCCATCCTGCCGCTTGTCCCGGACAGGTTCGACTTCTATGCCGAACCGTTCCTCGGCGGCGGCGCCGTCCTGTTCCGGCTGCGGCCGGACCGGGCCGTCGTCTCGGACGCCAATGCGGAACTGGTCAACCTCTACACCGTTATCCGGAACGACGTCGATGCCCTCATCGGCGCGTTACGCTGCCACCGGAACGAAGCCGCCTATTACTATTCGGTCCGGAACATCGACCGGAACCCGGCCGCCTTTGTCGAACTGACGCCGGTGGAACGCGCTTCCCGCACCCTGTACCTCAATAAGCACTGTTATAACGGGCTGTACCGCGTCAACCGGCGCGGTCAGTTCAACACGCCGTTCGGCCGCTACCGCAATCCGACCATCGCCGGGGCGGACGAACTCCGGGCCATCAGCGCCTACCTCCGGAAGGCGGACATCGATATCCGCCGTGGCGACTATGCCGACGTGTGCGCCGCTTTGCCGGCCGGGACGTTTGTCTACCTGGACCCGCCCTATTACCCGGTATCCGGCACTGCCAACTTCACCGCCTATACCGCGGGCGGCTTCGGCAGGGCCGAACAGGAGCGGCTTAAACTGGTCTGCGACGATCTCGACCGTCGGAGTGTCCGCTTTCTCCTGTCCAATTCCAGCGACGAATTTATCCTCGACCTGTACCGGAACTACCGCGTCGACGTGGTCCAGGCCCGGCGGCCGGTCAATTCGGCGGCCGGCGGCCGGGGGGCGGTGGACGAGGTGCTGGTCAGGAATTATTAGCGGTGGACGAGGTGTTGGTCAGGAATTATTAGAAGTTGTTCGATAATTGCCGTCTCGCCGCCGTATACTTCGTCAAGGGCCCCTCTCGGCGTGTTTTCGCCCTAACTGCCGGACAAAAAAGCCTGCCGGACCTTTTTCCTCGTCTACAACGACGATACGGCAGTTATCGAACAGCTTGTAGGATACATTTCTCGTACCCAATTCCCCCTCCGCGCCGATAAAAAGGCCCAGCCACCCTGGACCCGGCCATTACCATATTCATCCCGTATGTTACCCGCCATCGAACCGACACCAATCCCGCTCTATCACTCAATTACGCCACGGCAGGGCGGTCCCATCGACTTTTCAGCCTCCAC
>JAJBTL010000143.1 GCA_020860865.1 Planctomycetota bacterium
GCCCGATGTCGATGACGCATGACCGGGTGGAGGAACTTTTCGGCGGCGGGGTGAAGCGGCAGCGGGTTCTGATCAGCCCGGAAGGGGTGCCGCTTCCTATCGTCGTCGCCGCGAACGGCGACCGGGTGGCGGCGATGTTCATCGATATGCTGCTGATTTTCGGGGCGTCCCTTATTCTGGCCCTTATCGGCGTCCTCGTGTTCCAAAGCCCGCATTCCATCGGCTATACACTGGTCGCGTTCAGCTTGTTCATCGTCCAGAATGTTTATTTCATCTATTTCGAACTGGCCTGGCAGGGACGGACGCCGGGGAAGAAACACTGCAATCTCCGGGTCATCAACCGTTCCGGCGGCGAACTGACGCCGGGCGCGATAGTGGCGCGGAATCTGACGCGGCAGGTGGAACTGTTCCTGCCGCTCGGCCTCTGGCTCAGCCTCGGGCTGGAGAGCGACCTGACGACCGCGTGCCTGTTCGGCTGGGGCGTCCTCCTTGGATCGCTTCCGTTGTGGAACCGGGAGGGCCTGCGGGCCGGCGACCTTATCGGCGGCACCCAGGTCATCGCCATGCCGAAGCGGCTCCTCCTCGCCGATCTGGCCGACCGCCAGGGCAGCGTCAACCGGTTCGGCTACAGCGGGCTGGCGGCCACGACGCCGGCGTATCAATTCACCCCGGCGCAACTGGCGATATACGGCGCGTTTGAATTGCAGGTTCTGGAGGAATTTCTCCGCCGTCCGGCTGGCGCGACAACCGACCGGGGCCTTCAGGAAGTCTATATCCGGATACGCCGAAAAATCGGCTACTCGGGCGATGTCCCCGATGGGGACATTCGCCGCTGGCTGACCGATTTTTACGCTGCCGAACGGGCTGAACTGGAACGGAACAAACTGTACGGAAACCTCCGGGAAGACAAAACCGGCCGGGTCCGGAAACCGTGACGAAAACGCGAAGATTTTAAATACCCATTCTCTCGCCGGGAATGGGTTTTCTTATTAAGGACTACTCAGTCGAACACGTTGGCCAGATTCTCCACCGAGACCCCTTCCTTGACTTCCCTGAGCGTATAATAGATCACCGCCGTCATGACGCTCTTGAGGGCGATAGGTATGAGGAGGACTATATGTACAATAAGCTCTGTGTAAAGACCGCTGTTCGGGATAAACAGTACTATCGGCGTCACCGCCAGGCTGAGACCGGTGGTCACCGCGACAATAAATGCGAGAAGGAAGAATATCGACCAGCGGTACTCCTTCGTCAGGACGGAGCTGCGTTGCAGGCTGTCGAGCGGCCCGCTCTGTTCGACGACGCACACCGGGATGGTGACGATGAAAATACAGGTAAGGATAAGGCCCGGGATGACCAGTAGAATATAACCGACGGCGGTGAGGCCGCCGACGATTATCGACGCGATCAGCACCGGAAAAAACCGTTTCAATCCTTTCGCCAGCGATTCCCCCGCCGTACTGCTCTCGCCGCACATGGACCGGTAGACGGCGTAGGCAACAGCGGCCTGGATAAAGAGGCTGAAACACGATTCGACCAGGGACAAGGCGATTTCGGCCACCGTTTCGTCGACGATGCTGCCAAAATACGACGGTATGGCCGGGATGAGAGCGAGCCCGATGTACAAGGCCGGAGCGTTCATAAATGTTTTCCAGGTCCGGGACAACACCCAGCCGGTTGTGAAATCGGGCCTGGTGGACGGCGGCGCCAACAGGTTGGCATAATCATACGTGGCGGTCGGGCGGGATTCGCTGTATTCTTCCATCGCTCTCTCCGGCATGGGTGATTGGTACTCCTGGTAGCGCGGATGGTACAGGACACTATCCGGGGCGAAATCAAAAAACGGTTTACTCAAACACGGTGGCCAAACTCTCCGCCGACACGCCTTCCTTGACCTCCCGCAGTGTAAAATACAATACTACTGCCATGATGTTCCCGAACGCGGACGGAATGAAGGTTGGGATACGGACAAGAAGAAACGACACCACATTGCTCTCCCGAAAATACCCGGACAGCGGCAGGAGGATAAAACTGCTGGAAAACGAAACTGCCAAAACAACCGCTATAAGGAGGAAAACCGTCCAGCGGCATCCCTTCGTCAAGGAGAAGCTTCGCTGCATGCTGTCGAGCGGTCCGGCGCGTTCAACCACGCAGACCGGGATGGTGACGACGAAAAAACAGGCGAAAATAAGCCCTGGTATGAACAGGAACATGTGTCCGACTACGATCACGATAGCGGCAACGAGAGAGGTACTCAGCACCGGGAAGAACCGCCTGAACCCCTTCCTCAATGCGTCCTCCGCCGTGACCTTTTCGCCGCGCAGGGAGCGGTACACGGCAGAGGTGACGACGGCCTGAAGGAGAAGGCCGAGGCACGGTTCGATCGTCGTCAAGGCGAGGGCGGTTAGAGAGATTTCGGCGACGGCGCCGAAATACGCCGGTATGGCCGGGATGACGGCAAGACCCATGAAAAACGCCGGCGCTGTCAGGAAGATTCGCCAAGTGCGGTATAACACCCTGGTGGCGGAAAAGTCGGATTCTGCGGACGGCAAGGCAAGCACGGCGGAATCGCCGCCGACATCCCGATTCGGGAAATTCTCCATCGTCCGATCTCCAGAAAAGTCCGGCTGAAGTCGCCGCGTTGGCCAGGTCGCATTTATGAATAGCGTGGAGCAGGACCCAGAAACCACCATCAAAAAGTAGTAAACGAATTCATGGAGAATATCCCGGAGATTGTAAAAATTATACTGCTACACGCAATGTCCGCAACGGAAAAGAGTCGCACAAAACGATGACAGCATATCGATTAAACGCTTATCCGGGAGATGGACGCTTCACGTCTTGCGCGGCCCGGACACTGATGCATAGATAATACGGCCTTAGCTACACCGTGACTCCGAAACGAAAAAACCCATTCCTCGCCGGAATGGGTTTTGAATGGTAGTACTCGCTCGGTCGGCTTGCAGTGGCCGGCCATCATAACCGCTTTAATCGAACACGTTGGCCAAACTCTCCACCGACACGCCTTCCTTCACTTCGCGGAGTGTGTAGTAGATGACCGCTGTCATAACGCTCTGGAAGGCGGTGGGGATGAGGATAATGGCGTTAATAAGGAGGCTCAGGAGAATGTCGGATTCCGTAACCGAGACCAGCACCGTCACCAAAACAAGGCTGATAATGGCGATAATGGCATAGAGGGCGACAAGGAGGATAAAGATGGTCCAGCGGCAGCCCTTCGTCAGGATGGCGCTCCGGCGCAGACTGTCTATCGCCCCGGTGTGCTCGACCGCGCAGGCCGGTATGGTGACGATAAAGATGCAGGTCAGGATAAGCCCCGGCACGACGAGGAGTATATAGCCGACACCGACCATGATGCCGAGGAGTATGGACGCGCCAAGAACCGGCAGGAACCGCTTCATGCCTTTCGAAAACGCTTTGCCCGCCGTGGTTTTGTCGCCGCTCATGGTCCGGTACACGGCGTAGGCGATGGCGGCCTGGAGAATAAGCCCGAGGCAGGAACTGAGAATCGACATGAGGGAACCGACTAACGACTCCGGAAGGATGTCGCCGATGAAGGACGGCACGGTCGGGATGAGGGCGAGGCCGAGGTAAAGGCCGGCATTTTTCATCATGATGGACCAGGTACGGGAAAAAACCTCCCCGGCGGTAAAACGCGTCCCGGCCGGCGGCGACATCGTCCGCGAAAAGTCTCCGCCGGCGGAGGCCTGTCCGGAATCGGCGGTAAAAGTGTAAGGACCGTCACCAGCCGGCGGCACGGCGTTGGTCGACGATAAAACAGGCTGTTCCGATTCAGCGCTGGGCGGCAACGGCGGCGGCGTCGAACCGGTATCGCCGGCTCCCTGGTTCAGCGGATTTTCTTCCATTATTTCTCTCCAGAATGGGGTTGATGGTGTCGCCGTCGTGACGAGTACAACGCCCCTTGCCACCAGATGCGTGGCATTATCCCGGGGTACAATAGGGCAAAAACGGACGACTTCACGGAAAATTATCACCGAGGGTATCAGGCGATTATAAGGTGGTCGCCTCTGCCCGCAATGTAAAAACAACCCTTTCCGGAAAAATGTACCATAGGAATTATCACCAATTCCCTGATTATTAATGGATAGTTACACGCCGGGTACCGGTGGCGGCGCATCGAATGAACGTTCGGTAGTCTTTCGAGTCCTGTTCAACGATTCCAGGAATCCGGTAAGACCGGCTTCTATACTTTCCACATCGTTGTCATGACATGCCGTTTCGAGGAGATAGGCGTCACCGGCCAGATCGCCAAAGCCGACCAGTTCCAGCGACGTCCCGACGCTCCGGGCTTCGATGCCCATGCGCTCATAGTCCTCGGTGGCATAGGCCGACATGAGCGCCTCCACCGTCTGGGGTATGCTGGCGGCGGCGATGCGGAGCATTTCCTCATACACGTCTTTTTGACACTGGACGTTACCGAGTCCGGTGGCGAGGTCCAGGCCGTTGTCCTCCCTGGCCAGCTTGGCCAACGGTTCGCCGTCGTGGATCTCGACATCGCCGCAGGCTGCCGTGTTAAACGCGCCAACCGTGTCGGACGTGTCGGACGTGACGTTCTGGACGGACCCGTTGGGCGGAGTCGGGGTTTCGACAGGCGTGCCTGTTTCGGCTGGTACCGCCACCCCGGATTCGGTGTCGATGGTCTGGGCCGGCCGGGGCCGTATGCGGGTAACCGGTTTCTCAATCGGTTTTGTCTCGGGCGGTTTTTCCGTAAAAACGCCGATGTCGTCGGGGAGCGGCGCTTCCTCGGACGGTTCCGCCGTCGCGACCGTATACCGTCCCGAATCAGATGTTGTGCCGGGCAGGCCGCGATACAAGGTCTGGTAATAAATGATTAACCCGAGTAGGCCGACAAGCCCGACCAGGACATAGCCGGCCAACCGCCGGTCGATGCCGTCCGGAACAGGCGCGCCGGGGGTCTCCGAGTAGACATAAAGGGTTCGGCCGAAACCGGCCGGCGTCGCCGGCGCCAGGCTTATCCGGGTGCGGCCGCCCGGTCCGGTCGGCAGGACATCGCTGACGGTGCGGCGGAGGGCGAGAAGGTCTGTAAAGGTGCGCTGGAAGTTTTCCCCGGGGAATTTTTCAAAAACCGACCGCCGCCCTTCCGGAGGACAGGCGGGCAGGAGGATGTCGCCGCTGTCCGACAAGAGGTAAGGCACCGTGCCCGAACCGGTGGCGTGAAAGTCCGGAATAATTGCCGCATAATCGATATCGAGGCCGAAGACGCCGGCGACGCCGCCGTTCGCGAATATCGGATAAGAGATGGCGCCCAGCCCGCTGCAGCCGTCCGGGTCGCCGTCGCCGGTCCGGCGCGACGGTTCGAAATACGGCACCGCCATAAGAAGCGGCATGGCGAGGAGCGGGTCGGACCGCGCTTCGGCCTGGGACAAGCGATGCCCGACGGTCAAGGCGCCATCGGTGGCCACCAGCCAGGCGCGATCGATGCCGGGAAGGCTGTCCGGTATGGAGGCGAGGACGTCCCGGATAAAGGGCGACGGATCTTCGGCATTTTCAACAATGATGCCGATGCCCCGGCTGGTGGTGCGGGCAATATCGGCGGCCCGGGCCAGGGCGGTGCGGACCCGGTCCTCCGCCCGGTTGGTGAGCCGACGGTCTGCACTGGCCCGGGCGTGCAGCCCATTGCTACGCTCGAAAAAAAACAATTGCGATTGCCTGCAGGAACAA
>JAJBTL010000059.1 GCA_020860865.1 Planctomycetota bacterium
CATTAGTGCTTGTGTCCAGTTTGGCAATTTCACCGTGAACTTTAGTGAAAAAAGTCGGCAAGTTTACATTTTATTAACGCGTAAAAGTAGTGGGGAAAAGGACATGACGGCCTTTTCGTGCATGGCGGGTATAGGAATTTTGGCAGTGAGTCAGCACGGCGGATAGTGTGGTAGGGCGAAAAATCAACGGTCCGTCAGGCCTCCGTGCAGCCGGTTACGACTCGAGGGGCGCGACTTTTCGGAGAAGCCAGGCCGGTGTGGCCAGGAGGGCGATAAAGATAATGGCGGCAAGTTCGTCGCGGCCGGGCATGGCTATCTGCCAGTCCTGGTAGATGACAATTTTCCGGTAATAGTCCCCAAGGCTGGCGATGGCGCCGGCATTCAGGAGGGCGCCGCTCCGGTAGGACGATTCGATAAAGCGGGTAAGGTCTTTCCGGGTGCGGTACACCACGACCGGAATGAGGCGGGACAGGGTGGACAGGGACAGGAATACCATAATAACCCAGGACAGCCATTTCCACGGCAGGATAAAGGCCAGCACCAGCGGCAGCAGGACGAGGACGCCGCCGGCGAACCAGGCGACCAGGCCGTCGATGGCGTCGTCGCGCATTTCAAGGAGGCGGGAGGCGGTTTCGCTGACGAGCTCCTCCGAACTCGGAATCGCCCTCGGCCGGGACGAATCCCGAACCTGCAACAGCACCGCCGTTACTATCATATAAAACGTGAAATAGAGGGCCGGCGTGCTTGTTTCGCCGATGAACAGCATTTCCGCGAACGACGGATGCGCCGCCATGCCGATAACGACGTACATCCCGTCCCCAAGACCTTTCAGGATGGGCGTGAGGATTTCGACATTCCGGAACAGGGCGCTCCGGGCCAGCATGAGGAAGACGAGGATGCCGGCGGCGCGGAAGGCGTTATATCCTCCCGTCAGGGCGCACATCAGGCCGGCGATGGTGGTGAACACGGCAATCAGGTACGACGCGGTGGTCGACAACGTGCCGGTCGGACCGTCCGGACTGGCGTCCGGTTCTTCCGCCGCCCGGGTGAAAATGAGCCGCCAGGCCGAATCGGCCATGCCGAGAAGGGCGCCCGCGCCCACCAGGTACGGGAGGACCAGGAGGTTCCCGGCGGTATAGGCGTAAAACCGTATGAGGCAGTATCCGGCCAGGACGGAAGAAATGGCCAGGAACGCCCTGGACGGATTGAGTAAAGCAAGCAGGGACAAACAAGTCTCCAAAGATCGCCGAAACGGTCGGCGTCCGCCGTCGTTGTCCGGCCTGACGCCCGGCCACCCCCGGCCCGTCCGGGCAAGGGACGGTCAACCGCGCCCCGACATAAACTACAATACAAGAGATTACAGGTTAGTTCAGTATCACCGGTCATCCGGAGTTACGTAAAAAGCATCCGGCCACGGTTCCGTGTGCGTGGTCCGTATGCAGATTCATAGTACATGGAAGAGCCTGGACCGCAAGTAACAACTTGAATCGGCGGCCGCATTCCATACGATTGAAGTTGGATTCATTGCCTTCCGCTCGATCGGCCTGTGCCGGTTTAGGCGTGGTGGCGCACGGTGGAGATTCGAGAACATGGCCGAGGCGGACGACCTGCCTCCGGACGCGGACGATCCGCAGCCGGAGACGGACCAGTCCATGGACGACGCGAACCAGGACGCCCAGCCGGGCGGGCCTGACGATGCCGCACCGGAAGAGGGCGGACGTCCCGGCATGGGCGACACCGCCGACTTCGCCGCCGCCCTGACGGAAGCCGCCAACGCTCCGGCCCACGGCGACGACGGCGGCAGCTTCGGCATGCCGGACGAAAGCGCCGACCCCGGTCCGGCCAAGCCGTCCGGTCCCGGCGCCATTGTCCGCGGCCTCCGTTGGCTTATCCGCTGGCATCCCCTCCTGGCCCTCGCCACCGCCGTCGGCCTGGCCGGTTACGCGTACATGGTATACCCGGAACCGGAGTCGCGGCAGGTGCCGCCGGCGGAGTCGTTTTACTACGACGGCCTCGACCGCATCTATCGGGTCATCAACCCGGACCTGCCGCTCATCGCCGACACCCCGGCCGATGAGGCATTGGCGGCGCGGAATGCTTTCCTGAACCTGTTCGTCCTCTACCGGGACACCCTCCGGGACTACCCGCAGTTTGTCAATCCGCACCTCCTCCTCGCCGAAGCCAACCGCATCCTGGCCGAGTTCAATCCGGTCATGGCCGACAAGTACTGGTCCGATGCCCGCGACGCCTATCAGGACGCGGCGGTATGGGAGAACCGGGCCGAGTCGCCGGAGCGGCGGGCCTTGTATTACCAGGTGAATTACGGCGACGGCCGCCCGTCCGACGATATCGACGTGGCGGCAATCCTCTCGCCGGACAACGACGAGATAGTGCTTCGCCGCCAGCGGCGGAACGAATACATCGATTTCCGGACCGTCGAGTCCGAAGTCAACCTGAACCGCCCGGAACTGGCCCGCACCGTCCTCGAGGATCTGCGCCGGGCCGAGGACGGCCGCCTCCGGGAGGAACTCAGGCTTTCCGCTCAGGAGGAATCCCCGGCCTCGGACATTCCCCGCCGCGCCTTCGAACTTGGCCCGGACGATTACCGCCAGCTCGACCTCCTCCTTGCCCGCACCTACGACGGCCTGAGTGACTTGCCTCGCGCGAAAGGCTGGTATCTCCGCTATCTCGCCGCCATGCCTTCCGGCCGTAACCACGCCTTTGTCGTCGGCCGCCTGGCTGAAATCGCCATGCAGGACGGCGAAGTCTACCGCCGGGCCAATCCGGAAGAGGCGACGCGGCACTTTCAGGCGGCGGCGAACTATTACCGGGAACTCCTTGACTCGCCGTCCTCCGACCGCGCCCTCCACGACAATGCCGTCCTCGGCCTGGCCCGGGCCAATTCCCGCCTGGCCGGCCTGGTGCCGGCCGGCGCCACCACCGGCGTCGACGAAATAGCCGCCGCCGGCCGCACCCTTCGGGGCTGGCTCGAGGAATTTTCCGGCCAGCCGCTTCCCCGCCGCACCCTTCGTCTACCGGAAGCGGTCGGCTCGCCCCTGGCCGATACGGAACTGATGTGGCCGGGCCGCTATGTCGTGCCCGGCCTCACGGCCGGCAGCCTGTCCGCCATGGCCGGCGGACTGGTGACGACGCCGCACGAACAGCGGCGCCGCTACCTTTCGGAAGCGCTTGAGAATTACGACCGCATCGCCGCCAGCCAGCGCGGCAGCGAAGCCGGCGACAACGCCGCCGTCCTCGCCGCCCGGGAAGCGTGGCGCCTCGGTCTGAAGGCGGAGACGGAAGCGCGGTTCGAACGCATGCTTGACCCATTGTCCAGGCCCGACCTCATCCTCGCCGCCCACCAGGGACTGGCGACGGTCGCTCTCGACCGGGGCGAACTGCGGCGGGCGCATATGCTCATCCTCGGCGGTTATGCCCACCCGGCGCCGGTGTGGTTCACCCTGCAGGACGCGGATTGGCGGCGCATCGCCGTCCGCCTCGGCACGGCGCGGAACCGCCAGGAGCCTGGCGTCTACCGTCGTCTGTGGGATGTCATCCCGGAAGAGGGCAGGGAAATCGCCGGCTATGCCGCGAGCGGCCGGCGCCTCGACGACGAGTATGTGAACCGCTTTCTCCGGAATGTCAATTCCGTCCTCCGCCGCCGCGACCTCTATGTCCCGGAGGATTTTCCGCCGCTCAACCGAAATTTCTACCTGTCGTACCTTCTTAACCGGGATCCCGAACTCCTGACGAACGAGGATGTCGTTTGGCGGAACCGCCTCCTGTTCGAGGAAGCCTTCCCCTACGACCTGGCCCAGCGCGCCGCCCGGGACAACATCGGTTTTGAACCGTTCCCGCCTGGCCGGGAACTGAGCCTGGTCCCGCTGGTCGACGCGGAACAACTTCGGGACTTCCTCCTTGATCTGGCCCGGGCTTGGGCCAGGGCGTCGACCATCGCCGACGACCGGTCGGATCAGATCCGCATGCTGAAGGAGTCGAACACCAGTTACCTCGCCGCCCTCGACAGGTATCAGGCCGATCCCGGCGATATCCTCTACGAATTGGCGGGCAATTACGAAACCCTCGCCAACCTCCGGGAAATGGACGGGAACCACCAGGAGGCCCTGTCCCTCACCGCCGCCGCCGCCCGGTCGTACCTGGACGTATCGCTACGGGCCAGGGGATCCCCTCGGGAAATGGACGCCCTCCTCGCCGCCGGCGACGCCTTTTTCCGCTCCGGCCTTCTCGAACGGACGGTGGAGAGCCAGCTCCGCTTCCTCGACCGCTTCGGCTACTCCGCCACCACCGGGACGGACGCGGCGATGGCGGTCGTCAGGGCGGAAAACCTGTTGGGCCGGGCCTACTGGTTCCTTGGCGATCTTGAACGGGCGATGGCGTCGTTCCGGCGGAACATCCCTCGGCGGACGCCGGACCGGTACAAGTCGATTTACTATATCGGCCGCATGCTGATGGACGAGGGCATTGCCAAAAACCAGCCGGAACTGCTCGGCAGCCCGGACGACCCGCTCCCGGATCTCGACCGGAACGGCGATCCGATTATTGAATCGGCGCTCCAGTCCTTCAATTTCCTCAGGCAGGACCCCGGCATCAACCCGATTGCCCGGGCCTGGCGTTGGGCGACGTTTGACCTGGCGAAGCTCCACTACGTCTTTGCCGAAAACGCCCGCCGCCAGTGGGAAGCGGAACGCCAGGCCAACCCGGACGAGGCCGGCGACGACACGGTCCGACCCTGGCTCCTCCAGTACGAACAGGCCCGCGTCACCCTGACGGAAGCGTTGGAACGGTATCCCCTCCGGCGGAACGGCGGCGTCGGCATTTCCATCCGGGTCGAACCCGAGGACTACGCGGACACCATGGCAGCGCGGTTCGCCAGCGAGTTTTATCTGGCGAACACCATTCTTACCCTCGCCGACGCCAACCAGGACGACACCCTCTACGCCCTGGCCCGGGCCCACCTCGAAAACATGCGAGACCGGAACCGCTACGCTTCGGCCCTGTTCGACACCAGTATCGACCGGTTCCAACTGAATTCCGCCATTATCGCCGAAGAGATCATGGGCGGCACCCGGGACCGGGACGCCCCGCTTCCCCGCACGCGCCTCGGCGACGACGAAGGTCCGACCCATAGTCCGGAACGGCTCCGCGACATGCTCAGGAACTCGATGCTCCTCCTGGCCAATGAATATTTCAAATCAGGCGAAAAGGCCCGGGAACGGCAGCTTCTCGCCTCCACCGGCGACGCCCCCGGCATGATGGCTCCGGAGAACGCCCAGGCCTATTACCAGGACTCCTACCGGGTCTGGCAGGATATTTATGACCGGTTCGGCGCGCCCTACGGTTCCCAGGCCATGCTGATGATGGGCGACTGCCTGAACCGCCTCGGTTTCCCCGAGGACGCCGCGAACCACTACCGGATGGCGGTCAACATCGCCGAACTGATGCCCGAGGACACCCGCTCGGACGGCCTCCTCGACATCGGCCCGCAGTTCTGGAGCGGCATGGCATCGAACCGCCTCCGGGACATGGCGGACGAGTACACGGTTCCGTGACAGACTAGAAGCCGTTCTATAACCTCGTCTCGCCGCCGTATACTTCGTCAAAATGGCCTCTCGGCGTATTTTCCGCCCAAAATACCGGGCAAAAAATAAGCCTGCCGGCCATTTTTCCTCGTCTACGAC
>JAJBTL010000148.1 GCA_020860865.1 Planctomycetota bacterium
TTCGCCGTTCTCGAAAAAGCCAAACGCCTCGGCAGCGATGACGCCGACCTCCCCCTCGGCGTCCTTTATTACGAAGGCGCCGTCGGTCCGGCGCCGGACTACCGCCGGGCCCTGGAACACCTGGAAGCGGCGGCGGCGGCCGGCGTCAATACGGCGAACAAATATCTCGGTGAAATGTATTATTACGGGCGCGGCGTGCCGGTCGATTACGAAAAGGCGGCGGCGCTTTTCGAGGAGTTTACCCGGAACGATCCGGACGAGAAATCCCATTTTCTTCTCGGCCTGATGTACTACGAGGGACGCGGCGTGCCGCAAAATTACGACAAGGCCGACGACCACTTCATGAACACCGCCGGCATGGGGGAAGTCGAGGCCGAGGTGCAATTGGCGAAGATGTATTATTACGGCCACGGCGTGAAGAGAAATTACGACCAGGCCCTCTTCTACCTGAAAAACGGCCTGGAACGAAACCTGCCGGAAGCCCTTTCCCTTCGGGGACGGATGTATTATTACGGCGACGGCGGCGACTGGAACAACGCCATGACCATGCACCTCCTGAAGGATGCCGCCCGCGCCGGCGATCAGGACGCTCTCCGCCTTCTCGAAGAAGACGCCCGCCGCGAGCGCGATCGGCAAAAAGGCACCCTCGCCGCCGACACGCCGTGACCGGGCCGCCACCTCCCTTTGCCACCTCTTGACGAATTCGCCGGCGGTACGCCAAACAGGAGTTCGGCGACAGGCACCTATTCCTTCCGCATGGCCAGCCATTGAAGAAGCGTATCGTCCGTCTCCGCCTTTCGGAGCGCCTGGCGGCAGGCTTCGCCGGTCGCGCCGTAGAGGACGCGGTAGTCGGAATACCGGACATCGTCCTCGCGTCCGGACAGGAGGAACAACCCGCCGGCCAGGAGTTCACCCAGTATCTCCATAATCTCCCAGCCCCGCGCCGACAGTTGCTCGCGGGAGTAGGTGATTATCTTTCCTTCGTCCCGGGGCATCGGAAAATAGTAGGAAAATCCCCGGACCGGCCGGGGCAAACCGGCATCGGCCAGCGCCCGGGTCAGCATTTCCACATAGAGAAACGGCTGGAGTCGCCGCCCGCCCTGGAACGGATCGCGGCGCGAATACTTGTCGCCGCTGCCGGTTTTGTAATCGAGGATTTCCAGCCCGCCGTCCGCGTCAACCTGATCCACCCGGTCCACCCGGCCCCGGAGCGTCACTGTCCGCCCGGACGGCAGTTGCACCGGCACCGGATCGATTCGCCGCCACGGCGGATCGTCTTCCGCGGCGCCGCCGATGGCCGCTTCGAACGCCAACGGCCGCCGCGACTCCTGCCGCGTCTGTTCCACCGCGAGAAAGATGACGCAGGCCTCGAATAACTCGTCCACCTCCCGGCGAAAAGCCAGATCGTCCTGCGGCGGCCGGCGCCGGCGCCAGCGGTTGATATGCTGTTCGACCAGGACGCTCAAACGGGCACGGCACAGGTCGTGCGTTTCTTTCGACACGACGGTGCCGTCCCGCACCAGGTCGGTGAGGAAATCCTGGAACACGTCGTGGAGAAGGGTGCCGCGTTCATTGGCCTGAAGCCAGACGCCGGGAGTCGGTTCGAACCGGTCCGGCGGCTTGACGCCAAGCACGGTGCGGAAAAAGAAGTCGGACGGGCTTTTGGCAAACTGTTCGAGGTTCGACGGCGACAGCGGCCGGCTGCCATCCAGGAAGGCGCGGCCGGCCTCCGGCACCAGTCCATCATATGCGGTGATGGCGTCCCCCGCCCTGGCCCGGAGCGCCGTCGCCCCGGCGGCAAGGGCCGGATGCCACAAGGCGATGTCGTCCGGGACCAGCGCGTTGGCGTCGTGGCGGAGAAGAACCAGGAGCCACTCGTCGCGACGGCTCAGGCACTGTCGGTCGGCCATTGGCCGCCGTACCGTCACGCCGCGTTTGGCCGAGGCGTCGACGACGGCGCCGCCATCGGCACAAACGTTGTCATTGTCGCTGTCGCCATTGACGGGCTGCTCCGCTGACCGCGCCACCATCCGGGATCGCAAACGGCTGTACAACCCCGACGCGAACAGCGGTCGTCCGGACGGGCCGTCGCGGAGCGAATGGGATACCACCACCTGGCGGTCGAGCCGCGCCAGGAGCCGGCGCATCGCCTCTTCCCGGCGGCGGCGGGCCCGGCCGGACGGTTCAAGCCGGCGTGACAGGTGCCGCCGCTCTTTGTCCAGTAGCACCGGGTCCTGGCGGCTGCCGCCGGGGAAGCGGCTGTCGTCCAGGCCGAGGACAAAGGTCCATTCCCGCCCGGAGTGTCCGCCCTCCGCCATGCCGGCGATATGCACTCGTCCCGGCTGCGGTCCCAAACCCATTATTTTCAGGCTACGGAGACAGGTCCCGAGCCAGGCCACGGCGTCGAAGCCGGGCCAGTCGCACCACGGCCGCCAGGCGAGGATCGTTTCCCGGAGCGCCTTTCGGGCATAGGCGTCGAACTTGCCGCCGCCGGCGCCCAGCGCCAGAACCGCCTCCGCCGCCCGGAGCACCTCGTCCGCCCGGGATAGGTCGAGGCGGGCGCCGCCGGTGCCGGCGGCCAGCGGTAGTATTTCCGGGAGCGTCCGGGCCAGCCAGTCCTCGGCGGCGCGGAGGTCCGCGTCCGTGTCCGGTTGCGACCGGCCAAGGACGGCGAGCCAGTCGCCCGGGCCGGTGTTGATGGGGAGCGTCAGCAAATGGGCGGCGAACCGCGATCCGTCGATGCCGGCCGGGCCGTCGCGCCAGCCTTCCCGGAGAAGGCCGTCCCACAACATCCGCGCCAGTCCGGACGGCGTCACGTCCGTTGCCAGCCAGTCGAGCCAGGCGGCGAGGAGCCGGGCCGGGCGGGACAGGTGAATCGGCAGCCCGGCATGACTCGTCAGGGGCAGTTCGTCGGGGGCGACCGGAAATGCTTCCCGCGCCGCCGTGAGGATGGCCGGGAGATACCCGTCCACATCGACGCACACAATCTCCGCCTGATCGAGGGGGATGTCCTTTTCAAGAAGAAAGCGGAACACACTCCGCGCCTCGTCGGCGACGCAATCGGCGACGTTGAAATGGATCGATCCCGCCGCCGGACCGTCGTCCTCCCGCACCACGACGCGACGTTCCGCCGGCCAGGCGTCGAGGAACTGCCGTTCGCCTGCCCCGGCGTTGTCGAGAATGCTCGACGGCACCATCAGGGTCGGCGCCCGGTCCCGTCGGCTGTCCAGCCCGACGAGGGCAGCCGCCGCGACATCGGCCCCGCCGGCCAGTCCGGCCTGGCGCCGACCCTTTTGAAATCGTCCGTAGAGGGCGGCCAGTTCGTCCGCCTTTTCCCGGGACGCCAGGGCACGCATAAAACTATTCGGCTGAACGCCGGACTCATCCAGATCGTTCAAGGCCGACAGGATTGTCCCGGCCAGGTCGAACCCGGGAGCGAGGCGGGTAAAATATCCTCCTTCCCCGCTCACCGGCGCCACCCGGGAAAACGCCGTTCCGACCAGGTGGAAAGCTTCTTCCCGACGCATGGGCTGGAGCCCCCGGCGCTTCAGTTCACCGTCGGCGCTGTCCATCATGAGTCTGGACAATGTCGTCACCCGGACGCCGGCAACCGATCCGGTCCGAAGCACGAGCCGGTCAAGCCACTGCCGGCCGACTCGCCGCGACGGCGCCAGGAGGACAGCCTCGTCCTGTCCGGACACCCGGAGCGTTGAGGCCAGGCGGTCAAGGAAGTCGCCCGGTTCGGCGTCGGCACTGGCGGCGGTTTCAAACTCGGTTAACGCGTCCGACTGGTCGTCATCGGTGAAATCGTACCCTGGCGGGACATCAGGCATATCCGACATGTCAAACATGTCAGCCAAGTCCGGAGTGACCGGCAAGTCCGGAAGGTCGTCCTGGCCTTGTGAATCGTCGTACAGATCAGGCATCGCCGTCGCCTCTCCCGTCCGAAATCCGATCCACCGCTTCCCTGAGATCGCCCGCAAGCGGTGCTTCGACCCGAAGGTCGCGGCCGGTCACGGGATGGCGAAACGTCAGGGCGGCCGCGTGCAGTCCCTGCCGCGCCAAACCGTGGCGTTCCGGCGCCGGATTGTAATCCCGGTCGCCGGCGATGGGCGGTCCGCGCCTGGCAGCGTGGGTGCGAATCTGGTGCGGCCGGCCGGTGTGGGGCACGGGCCGGGCCAGCGCCCCGCCGGTTCCGCGTTCCAGTATGGTGAAATCCGTCCTGGCTGTTTTGCCGCCGTCCGCCACCGGCACGATGGTGCCCCGGCCCTTGTGCTCCGGATCGGGTCCGATGGGCCGGTCGCAGACGAGGGAGTCGAAATCCGGGCTGCCGTCCAGGATGGCGAGGTATTCCTTGTGCGGCCGGGCGTGGGTGAATTGCTCGACCAGGTCGACATAGACGTCGCGGCGGAGGGCGAAGACAATGGCGCCGGAGGTATCCTTGTCCAGCCGGTGCGGCGATCCGATGGTCGTATCGGCGAATGCCAACCGTTCCTGATAGCGGTGGCGGACGCCGTTCAGGAGGGTCTGGTTGTCCAGGTGGCCTCGGGCCGGGTGGACGACGATGCCGGGCTGTTTATTGATGACGAGGAGGACATCGTCCTCATAGACGACATCGAGATCCATGGCTGTCGCCGCCATGTGCCGGGGCCAGTCCACCGGGAAATACACTTCGATTTCATGCGGTCCGGCGGAGAGGTTGATGGCGGTGTCGGCGTTGGCCGGCGTGCCGTTCAGGCGGACGTGTCCACGGGCGAGAAGGTCCCGCGCCCACGGTGTCACCACGCCGAGCCGGGAGCCGAGATAGACGTCCAGTCCCTGGATTCCGGAACGGTTCCGCACCGGAAAGGTCACCCGGGACCCGGGCGCGAAATGCGGTCGAGCCATAAGTCAAACCAAACATAAGGGGAACGGTTGATGCCCGAGTGATCCCCGGCCGTTCCCCGTGAGAAACGAAAAAAACCGCGTCAGCGACGCGTAAAAACAATTTGACAAATACAGAGTCCCGGCCATAATAATCAAACCGCGAGTGGAAGCAAAGGACATTTTTTTCGAAAGATCCCGGCCCTAACCGCGCCGAATCCCATCAAAAAAACGTCCCCTTAGTGCAGCGGTCAGCACATCAGATTCTCAGTCTGAGAACAGGGGTTCGAGTCCCCTAGGGGATGCCAACTATAAACCCACAAACCATAATGGTTTGTGGGTTTTTTTGTCGATATACCAATCCATGGTGACCGTGAAATTTGACCGTGAAATCATGGAGAGTTATCATGGCTCGATACAAAAACACCTATCCCCAACCATTTCTCAGGCAGCGGCGTAGTTCATGGCAAATTCGATGGCAATACGAAAACGATGAATACGTCATGTCCATCGGCAAAATGACGCGAGAGGAAGCCAAAACAACGTGCGCCGCCGTCGCCGTTGCATTGGCCGAACGAGACGAATGGCCCACCGACCTCGTTGCGGCACCAGCCGTCAAACGTTACCTCGCAGTAAAAGCGGGAAATGACGTCCATGACGACGACAAAAAGCTTATAGAACAATACGCCGAACATCTCAGAATCAACAGCCGGTCGAGTTGGAACCTGTCAGTAAAATCGCACCTCACTGCCGCATCATATTTCACCTCCAACCTCCTCCTCGCAAAAACACCTATGCTTACGGATTTTTTGAACGCCATACACGAC
>JAJBTL010000356.1 GCA_020860865.1 Planctomycetota bacterium
TTCATCGTACCCGGCACCAACGGCTGGGTGGTCGGACCGGATCCGGTGGAACTGGCGTCGGCGATTATCGAAGGATTCAACAATCCTGACCAGGCGGCCTGGATGGGCCGGAACGGCCGGGTGGCGGCGGAGACGGCGTTCAGTTGGGACGACGCGGCCAGGCGGCTGGTCGCCGCCTATACCCGGCGGGAACGGCTGACGCCGGTCCCGGAAGCGATGTAATGGTGTCTGTGCGGACGGGTCAAATGAAGTTGTGACTGATGTGATTATGTTGCATAAAACCTGTTCAGGCCGTCTTCCGGGGCGGCGGAAAGCGGTTTTCCGTGCCGTTCCGGATACGGCGGACATTATCCCGGTGACGAAACAGAATAAGCGCCGACAGCAATGCCGCCATGAGAAGGAGCGGCAGGTTGCTCCCGAACGGCGCCGGCAACAGGACAAGCGCCGCCAGCACCAGTACCACACTCGCCACCATCGACCCGAGTGAAATATAGCGGAACGTCGCCACGGTCAAGACGAACGCCAGCATCGCCAGCCCGAACGGGCCAGGCATCAATCCGGCCACCACCCCGGCCGACGTCGCCACCCCTTTCCCGCCCTTGAACCTGAGCCAGACCGGGAACATATGCCCGACCACGGCGAGGACGGCGGCGCCGATGACCGGCCACGGCCACCAGCCGGCCGGAGCCAACCGGGCCGTCACGAGGACCGGCACCAGGCCCTTCAGAAAATCGCAGACAAAGCCGAGAAGCCCCATTTTCCAGCCACAGACGCGCCAGAGATTGGTCGCGCCGATGTTCCGCGATCCTTCCTGACGGATGTCCCGCCCGGCCAGTTTTCCGAGAAGGAGGCCGAACGGTATCGACCCAAGGAGGTAGGCGAAGAGGAAAAGCGCCGCTATCAACCGAGTTCCTCCTGCTGCATCGGGAGTGGACGGAACGGGTCGAGGAGTTCT
The DNA here is from genome assembly GCA_020860865.1 of Planctomycetota bacterium. GTDB lineage: Bacteria > Planctomycetota > SZUA-567 > SZUA-567 > SZUA-567 > JAJBSZ01. The sequence continues at coordinate 956 of JAJBTL010000356.1, forward strand.
TCGCCGAGCCGTTCGGCTTCGAGAAGGATCTTGTCCAATTTCGACCTGGCGACGGCATAGACGCCAAGGGCGATAACCGCCATCAGGGAGCCGATGGCGAGGGAAAGAAGAATCCCGTATGCCAGTTGCCGCGCCTCGAAGGTCGACGCCAGGGACAGCATGACGTTCGGCCGTCCGACCAGATCGGCGATGAAGCGCATCAGTTCAATAAGGCAGCCGATAAAGCCGAGGAGAAAGCCGAGGAGCGCCATTATCCTGAACTGCCCGACCCGCTGGCGCCAGACCAGTCCCTGGATGCCGACCTCGGCGTGCATGGCGTCTTCCATCCGGCCGAAAGAGTAATCGGTCTTCGACAAGGCGGCGGCGAAAACCTGGCCGATAAGGCAATTCGATTTTTCGCAGAGTTCGAGCGCCTTCTCGTACTCGCCGTTCGCCATCTCTTCCTGCACGTCGGTGAGGAGGTTTTCCGGAATGAGTTTGCCGATGCGGAGATGGTTGAAGAGGTCCATACACATGCCGATAAGCACGACGAGAAGGGTCAGGAGGACAAACCCCACCAGATCGACCGACCGGAACACCTCGACAAACAGGGCGTTCCACCCGGCCGGGGTAAAGGTGGTGGTGGCGTACTCCTCCGCGGCCAGCGCGGCGCTGGCGGCCAGTGGCAAGGCGAGGCTGAGTGCTGCCATGAGCTTTGTCTTCATGGGTTGTTCCCCTACTCGAAATCAAGGCCGATGTCGACGCTCCCGGCACCATGCGTCAGGGCGCCGACCGATATCCGGTCAACCCCGCTCTTGGCCGCCGCCGCGATGGTATCGAGATTGATGCCGCCGGATGCCTCCAGTTGCGGACGGCGGAAATTGTGTTATTGTGAGCGGTCGTCGGCCAGCTTCACCGCCTGGGCGAGGACGTCCGCCGGCATGTTGTCGAGGAGAACGAAATCCGGTTCGGCCGGAAGCACCTCCTCGAGCTGCGCCAAACTGTCCACCTCCACCATGACCGGCAGGGACGACCGTTCCCGCGCCGCCCGCACCGCGCCGGCCGGACCGCCGTATTTGGCCAGGTGGTTGTCCTTGACGAGTATCATGTCGAAGAGGCCCATCCGGTGATTGTGGCCACCGCCGGCCCGGACCGCCAGCTTGTCGAGGACGCGGTGGCCGGGATTGGTTTTTCGGGTGTCGAAAATCTTCGCGTGGGTCTCGCCCATCCGGTCGACATACTGCCGCGTCCGCTTCGCCACCGCGCACATTCTCTGGAGGAGGTTGAGGGCGGTCCGTTCCCCCATGAGGATGACGGAGGCGTCGCCGGAGATATGGAGGAGTTCGTCGCCGGCGGTGAAGGCTGCGCCGTCCGCCAAAGTTTGTTCCACCGTCACCGCGCCGGCGTCGTCCTGAAAGCGGGCGCCGAGGCGGGCGTAGAGGCGGGCGACAACGCCGCCGCCGGCCATGACGCCGTCCTCGCGGGCGTTGAAGGCGCCTTCGGCCTGGCCGGGATTGGGGAACAGGGCCAGTGTGGTGGCGTCGCCCTGGCCGATGTCCTCGTCAATGGCGAGATCGATGAGGCGGTCGACCAGGTGCAGTTGTTCGTGGGGAAGTTCCAAATCGGACATTGGTTCGATTCCTTATAAAATAGTGGCGCCGGCCGGACGTGGAAATTCGCTTGAGTCCACGAACGGAAAGCGGATAGACGTCACAGCAGTCAGCACCGCACGGAAATGCCGCTCCAGCCCCAGCCCAGTTTTTCCCTGAGAAGCCGGTAGCGGCCGCGCGCTTCGTAGAGAAAACTCACCTGCCGCGTCGAAATCCGCACAACCAGTTCCTCGCTCCGCCTGACATCGAGGCAATAGCGCCCGTCCGCCGTCAGTTCCACCGAATTGTCGCCGTAGTGGACAATGGTCACCACCTCCCCCGGGTTCAGGACGAGGGAGCGGTTGGCCAGTTGGTGCGGACAGAGCGGCGTGAGGATTATCGCCCCGAGTTCAGGACTGGCGACCGGTCCGCCGGCCGACAGGGAATAAGCGGTGGACCCGGTCGGTGTGGCGATAATCATGCCGTCGCCCCGGAGATCCATCAAATCCTCGCCGTCCACCCGGACGGACATCGGCAGTTGCCGCCGGCTCTGCCGGTAGGAGAGGACGAATTCGTTCAGGGCATAATCTATCCAGGTCCGGCGGTCACTTGTAATGCTTCCCTCAATCATCATACGGCGGCTGACGTAGAGCGTGCCTTCCATCGCTTCCCGGAAGATGTCCCCCATTCGCTCCGGCGGATTTTCGGCGAGGTAGCCGAGGTGGCCGGTGTTGAAGGCGAGGATGGCCGGGACCACCGGACCGAGGGACGAAATCGCGCCGAGGACGGTGCCGTCGCCGCCGAAGATGACGACCATGTTCGCCTGGTAGCGGGACAGGTCTTCATTCCGGTCGGTGGAAATATAGGCCTCGACGCCGAGGGCGGTAAATATCTTCCTGGCGTCGGCCGCCAGGGTGAGGGCGCGGGGCTTGTCCGCGTTGGCGACGATGAGAACGCGGGCCACAGCTACTTCCCCGTTTTCTTGTCAAGGCAGTCCTTCGCGTAGGCGACGGCGCCCATACCGACGGCGTAGTCGCCGAGTTCGGCCAGGGTAATTTTCGTGTCCTTGAACGATGGTTCCGGGAACACCCGGAGCCGGGCCGTTTCCTTGACCTTGGGGAGAAGCTCCTTCCCGAGCGCCTCGAAGACGCCGCCGCCGATGACGATGCGGTCCGGCCCGAAAATCGTTATGTACATGCCGATGCCGACGCCGAGGTAATGCGCCAGTTCGTCCAGGGCCTCGACCGCGACGGCGTCCCCTTTCCGGTAAGCGTCCTGGAGGGCGGACGACTTTATCGTGTTGTACCGGCCGTCCTGGACATACTGCGCCAGCACCGACTGCCTGCCTTCCATAAGGACTTCCCAGGCGACGCGCCGGGACAGGCCGGTCTTGGAGGCATAGGATTCGAGACAGCCCTTGTGGCCGCAACCGCAGATCCGGCCGCCTTCCTTGACCGTGACATGGCCGAGTTCGGCGGCGAGGCGATTTTCGCCGACAATGAGTTCGCCGTGATAGACGACGCCGCCGCCGAGACCGGTGCCGACGAAGAAGCCGATAAGGGTTTTCGCGTTCTTCCCGGCGCCCCAGACATATTCGCCGTAGGTGCCGGCGTTGCAGTCGTTCTCGCCGAAGCAGGGCCGGCCGGTGAGTTTTTCCATGGTGGCGATGAGGGGCGCACCCTTCCAGCCCGGCAGGTTTGACGCGGCCGGCGTCGTCCCGTCCGGCATGACCGGCACCGGCACGGCGACGCCGATGGCGGCGAGGTCGGCAAAGGCGAGGTTTTCCAGTTCCAGCGCTTCCTGAAGGGTGGCGGCGGCGCGGTCGAGAACGACCTTGAAACCTGCTTCCCCTTTGGTTTTCTTCTTCGCCGTGGAGACGACATTTCCCTTGTCGTCCACCACCATCGCCAGTATCTTGGTGCCGCCGACGTCAACGCCGCCGAACAGGCGCGGCTCGGTTTTGACAGCCTGTTTTTTTGCCATTATGGTTCCTTCCACTCTGCCCGCCCTTTCCGAAGTATTTCGTCCAAAGGGAGAGCATGCGGGCAATGCTTCTTTTCCCGCCACTACACCAATCCCTCAACCTCAGCCTATCCCTGAACCGCCTTGGCCGCGCCGATAAACGCCGCGAACAACGGGTGCGGCTCGACCGGACGGCTCTTGAATTCGGGATGGAAAATGACCGCCACATACCACGGATGGCCCGGCACCTCGAACGCCTCGACCAACTGGCTGTCAGGATTGATGCCGGACACGACCAGCCCGGCCGCGACCAACCGGTCGATGAGGTCCGGGTTCAGTTCGAACTCGTTCCGGTGGCGCTCGCGGACAAATTCCGCGTCGCCGTAGGCCCGCCGCAGGTTCGACTCCCGTTTCAAGGCCGCCGCGTACAGGCCTTTCCGGACCGCCACGCGGTCCCGGGTCGCTTTGCCGTCCTGGGTCAGGCGGGTGACGACGGCATTCCCGAGAGGCATGTCCCCGGTCTTGCCGATGCCGGCGTGGAAGGCGCTGTCCATCCCGGCGACGTTCCGGGCGAACTCGAGGGCGGCCAGTTCCATGCCCATGCCGATGCCGAAGAACGGGACATTGTTTTCCCTGGCCCAACGGATGGCGGCGAGACCGCCGTCGCAGCCGATGATGCCGGCCCCGTCCGGGAGGATGACGCCGCTGACCCCGGCCAGTTTCTCCCCGACGTTTTCGGCGGTGATTTCCGTCGAATCGACTTCCCACCGCTTGACCGACACATGGTTCGCCACGCCGCCGTGGAATAACGCTTCGGAGACGGATTTGTAACTGTCCGACATGGCGTGGTGGGCGCCGACGACGGCGATTTCCACCATGCCTTCCGGGTTCCCGGCGGTGTGGAGCATGGCCTTCCAGGCGCTGAGGTCCGGCTCCGGCGTCTCGAGGCGGAGCCGGTCGCAGATGATGCCGTCCGCGTTCTGGTCGTGGAGGATGACCGGAACCCCGTAGACGGTGAGGTCGACGTTCCGCTCGTCCAGGACGCAGTCGCGGCGGACATTGCAGAACATGGCGATTTTTTCCTTCACTCCGGGAGGAATAGCTTTTTCGGAGCGGCAGATGATCATATCGGGCTGAATGCCGTATTCGCGCAGTGTCTGCACCGAATGCTGGGTTGGT
>JAJBTL010000409.1 GCA_020860865.1 Planctomycetota bacterium
ACGGACGCCGCCGACCAGTTGGTACGGCAGGCTGGAGCCGAGGAGCGCTTCCTCGAGGGAGCGGGATTGGGCGTTGGTCCGGTAGAAAACAGCCATTTCACCGAGTTTTTGGCCGCTGTCCCGCAGTTCCCGCATGCGGTCGATGATAAACTGCGCTTCCATCCGGTCCGACTGGGTGCGGACCACCGCCACCGGATCGCCACCCTGGCGGGAGGTGAAGAGGTCCTTGTCGATGCGGTGGGTATTGTGGCGAATAAGGCCGTTGGCGGCACCGAGGATGAACTGGGACGACCGGTAATTCTCCTCGAGGCGGACAACCTTGGCGCCGGGGAAGTCGCGCTGAAAATCCATGATGTTCCGGTAGTCGGCGCCGCGCCAGGAGTAGATGGACTGGTCAGGATCGCCTGTCGCGTGGATATTCGCGACCGTCCCGGCGAGGGCGCGAAGAAGGAGGTACTGGGCCCGGTTGGTGTCCTGGTATTCGTCGACGAGGATATAGGGAAAACGGGCCTGGTATTTCCGGAGCGCGTCCTGGTCGGTCTGGAACAGCCGGGCGGCGTAGAGGAGAAGATCGTCGAAGTCGACGGCGTTGTTGTTCCGGAGCGTTTCCTCGTAGGCGGTATAGACCTCCTGGACGACGCGGTCGCGGGGGGTGACGGTGTCGACTTCGTCCGGGGGGATATTGTCCGACTTGTTCTTGCTGATGCCGGCGAGGACGGCGGACGGGCGGTGCGTCTTATCGTCGATGTCGAGGCGTTTCATCGCCTGTTTTATAATCGATTCCTGATCCCCCTGGTCCATGATGGTGAACCGGCCGTCGCGGCCGCAGTTCAGCCGGGGCATTTCCTGCCTGAGGATGCGGGCGCAGATGGAATGGAAGGTCCCCATCCAGGCCGGGGCGTCGCCGACGAGGAGTTCAACGCGTTCCCGCATTTCCTTGGCCGCCTTGTTCGTGAAGGTGAGGGCGAGGATGCGCCAGTTCGGCACGCCCTTGGCGATGAGGGGGGCGATGCGGCGGGTGACGACGCGGGTCTTCCCGGAGCCGGCGCCGGCGACGACAAGCATCGGGCCGTTCATGTGGGTGACGGCTTCGGTCTGGGCCGGGGTGAGATCGCGGAGCAGGTCTTCCATGGCGTCCTTTCGGATATAACGCGTTCGACAACGGTACGGCGCTATGAGTAGGTTTTTGGCGGTGAGTATTGCCTCAAGAAACATGAAGACGCCGCCCGGGCCGGGCGGCGATAATCGACGCAAACACATTCGACGATGTAGTTACAGTAGTACTGTCTATTTTCCGTCCGAATGCTCCGCCTGTCAACCGTCCGCGCCGGTCACGGCGTCTCGATAAGGTTTTCCCCGGACGAGCCGATATCCAGGGTCGCTTCGAGAAGGCGGGTGCGGATGGTCTTGATGCATTCTTCCGGGCTGGTGGTGAACTCGAGGAAACCGCCGGCGGACAGGTTGTGGCCGCCGCCTTTGCCTTCCGGTTCGACAATGTGCATGAGGACGCGGGTGGCGTCGGCGTGCGGCGCCTTGGCCCGGAGGGAGAGGTAGGCACGGTTAACAATAAAGCCGACGGAGCGGGAGTACGCCATTCCCTTCAGGGGAATGAGGGCGTCGGAGGCGGTGGACAGGAGATCCGGCGAGGTGATTTCCCCGCAGTTCGAGAGGATGGTGTTGCCGTAGATGATTGCCTTCTGGACGGCGACGTTAAGGAAGCGGTAAAACGACCGTTCCAGCGGCGGGTGGATGGACATCGCCGCCATCGACAGATCCGCCAGCGGCAGGAGCGTCGTATAGGCATGGACGTCGGCCGGCCCGGAAAAGCGGAGGAGGCCGTCCGTGTCTGTCTTGATGCCGAGGAAGAGGGCGGTGGCGAGGCGGGCGTCGGGGACGATGCCCGCCGCCTCGAGGTAGCCGAGGAGCAGGGTGGAACGGGCGCCGACGGAGAGGCGGATGGCCTGGTAGACCATCGTGGCCGTACGGCCGGGGACGCGGGTGGTGGAACGGGCGGCGGTGCGGACCGAGTCGTCGCCAAGGCTGTGGTGATCGATGACGCCGAGGATGGGGATGTTGGCCGGCAGGCTCTGGTTTTTCGCCAGGGGCTGGGTGTCCAAAAGGACGGCGCCGCGGAAGTCATCGAGGTTTTCGACGCTTTCAAAGGTTTTCAGGTCGATTTTGAGAAGGCGGACCATCTCGGTATTTTCTTCGCGGCCGAGGACGCCGCCGTGGGCGATGATGGAATTGATTCCCCAGGACCGCGCCAGCGTTTGCATCGCCAGGGCGGCGGCGATGGCGTCGGGATCCGGGTAGTCGTGGATGGATATGAGGAGCGGCAGATCCCCCGACCCGAGGGCGGAACGGAGCGTCCGGAGCCTGGTGGTGGAGACGAGCGGTTCGTCAAGCATGAGCGCGGTTCCCCGGTGTGGCAGATGTGGTAAAACGTTCGTACCCCCCGGATGTCATCCTACCCGAACATCCCGCCGGGGTAAAGGGAATTGACCGGACGGCCTCTGTCCGGAATGGCCTTGCAACCCGCTGCCGAAACCGGCTTAATGGGCATGGCACGTTTTCAGGAGAACAACCATGGCATTGGAAATGGAAGCAAAACTGAAGGTCGACAGCCTGGAACCCCTCCAGGCCAGGCTGGCCAATCTCGGCGCTGTCGACGAAGGCCGCGTCCGCGAGCGGAACTGGGTCCTCGATACCCCGGACGGGTCGCTCCGTTCGGCGGGAAAGCTTCTCCGGGTCAGGAACACCGGCGGCGACGGCGGCGTCCTGACAGTGAAGACACCGCTGGAAGGCGGCGCCTTCAAGAGCCGGGAAGAGGTCGAGGTGACGGTCGATTCCACGGACAGGCTCCTTGTCCAACTGGCCGCCATTGGCTACGAGGTGAGGTGGATTTATGAAAAATACCGCACCACCTACCACTGGTGCGATTGCAACGTCGTCCTGGACGAATGCCCGGAAATCGGCGATTTCGTCGAGGTCGAAGGCGACGCCGATGCCATCCGGACCGTCCTCGCCGACCTCGGCCTCGACCCGGCCGACCACCTCGACACCAATTACCTCGGCCTCTGGCAGGAATACCTGGCGGCGCGCGGGGAAGGTCACCGCGACATGGTCTTTCCGGACCGGTAATGGAACCCGGTCGCAAACGCCATCCCAACCTCTCCGAGATCCGACAATTCGCCCGGGATTTTCCGGTTCCGATGGCGCTCTCCGGCTGGCACAATTATCCTTTTATTCGAAGAAAACTGGCAGTGGATTATGGCCTAACTTTAATCGGATGGCCACAGGTCTGTCGTTTAAGAGGTTACGAAAATGACCATTTGGCACGATTGAAGTGGAATAATACTAGGCAAAGTGAATTTGTGCTTGCGTTGAATCTCCGGTCGCCTTACAATTGGCGTTGATATCATAGAGAAAATTGATTTGAGAACATATCGACTTTATTGACGGTGTGTGCGGACCAGGCTTGGCGGAGATGGTGGGGGTATTGTCTTGCCAGGCAGGTCGGGACCGGTTGGTCCGTAGTGTGCCGCGGCCGGGCAGGGGAAGTGACGGATCGTTGTCATGGGCCGAATCGGGACGCAGGGAGTGCGAGAAGAACGGGGACACGGGGACATAAGAGCATGTACGAATTTTCGTGATACTACGGAGGTCGTCACCGCCAGGCGCTTACGGGTACCTTTTCGAACGCCCGACACGGAGTATCGCAGAATTCCTTCAATGCTTTAGGAGACGAGCCGGGGGAGAGAGGTGTTTTCATGAACAGGTATGTGGTACTCGCCATACTGGCCGCCATGGTGGCCACGGGGGTATCGATATCGGGGTGCAACCGGAATCGAGACAATCGTCTGGCGTCGAATACGCGTAGAGCGCAGGGCACTTCGGCGCGACGCACCGGTGAAGACAGGCCGGTCCGTCCCGCCGAAGTTCTCTCCGCCTCAGCCCGTCGGAACAACCGGCCGCGCCGGTCGCCGGCGGCGACCTATGATCGTATCCGCGCCAACCAGGCCATCACCGCCAGCGCTCCGGCCGTGCCCGCACCGGCGCCAATCGAATATTACTCCCCGTCGCCCGCTCCGGTCCCTGTCCCGGCACCGCGGTACGAATACGCCTACGTTAACGAACCGCTTCCCGAACCGGTCCCGGTCATGTCGCCGGTCTATACCCTGCCGACGACGACAGCCGACGGCGGCACCTTCCATTCCCAACCGTATTACCTTGAACCGGTCTATTCTCCGGCCGCACCGGCACCGGTCTATCAACCGGCGGTCTATGCCATGGCCGAACCGGCCTATGTGGCGCCGGCGCACCAGACGCCGGAACTGGCCTGGGCCAGGGCGGCGTTGGAGCCGATGGCGATGGCGCCGGCCATGCCGCTGCGTTCGGCGGCGAAACCGGTGGCGTACCCGGGCGGGTTTGTCAATCCTGAACCGATAACGCCAGTATGCTATCCGACGCCGCAAGGCACCGAGGTTTGTTATCCTGTTCCGATCCCCGAGCTGGAACCGGTCCGTTACCGCCGCGTCGCCACGAACTGGTCGGGCCCGGGGCAGACGACCTCCGCCACTCAGGTCCCGACCGTCCCGATACTCCCGGCGATCAGTTCAGTTCAGCCGGCGCAACCGGTGCAGCCGCTCCAGCCGGCCCGGCAGCCGCAGTTCCAGCCGCTTCTCCAACCGATCCGGGAAACGGCGTCCCAGACCACGGCGCGGCCGGTTGTCCAGCCGGCAAACTTTACCAGGCCATCAACCAGCCATGAATGGAATTCCCGCCAGGAAGCGATGCAACCGCTCCAGGGCTGGGTGCCGAGTCCGACGACGGCGTCGCGGAACCGGTAATCCGGAGAGGCCGAGGCCTGCCCGGGAAATCATGATTCCTCGACGAGGCGCCGGCAACGGCGCCTCGTTTCGTCTCCAGGCGGCGTTACGCCGGAGCAATAGCATTTTGAGAACTTCGTGAACGTGCGGATTTAGCCGCGTCATCTCCCTTACGCTAGTTTTCGCCCAAACTACCGGGCGAAACCCAGCTACCGGTCGAGCTCGCGTCTAAATCCAACGTTCACAGAATTTCTCAAAATACTTGAAAATGCCGGCGCCCGTCCATGCCAATGACGGGACGCAAGACCGGCGAACGTTTCGTGGGTGCGGTATGCCAAATTAATCGACTTCCGCGGCCAGAGTGGCGGCGGCTTCTTCCGAGACGTCGAAGTTTGTATAAACGTTCTGGACGTCGTCGTTTTCTTCGAGAAGGTCGATGAGTTTGGAAATCTTCTGCGCCGTCTCCAGCCCGACCTCGATGCGGTTGTCCGGAATAAGCTGCAGTTCCGACACCTGCGTTTCGATGCCCGCCTTTTCGAGCGCCTCGCCGACGGCGAGGAACGTCGCCGGATCGGTATAGACTTCGAAAAACGTGTCCTGATCAACAACATCTTCTGCCCCGGCGTCGAGGACGATATCCATCAGCGTCTCTTCGTCCGCCTTGTCCTTCTCGACCTGGAAGACGCCCTTACGCTGGAACATGTGCATGACAGAGCCCTGTTTCCCGACCTTGCCGCCGGCCCGGTCGAAAATATAGCGGATTTCCGGCCCGGTGCGCATGCCGTTGTCGGTCAGGCACTCGACCACCACCGCCACGCCGTCCTGGGCATAG
>JAJBTL010000445.1 GCA_020860865.1 Planctomycetota bacterium
GAGCGACTGGATGCGACTAACCCGGAATTTTCACGAAAATTCTTAAATTGCTATAAATACTTTAATACCCTTGCCATTTCGCTCCGCCATTGCCACAATGGAACCGGGGGAAATCCTCACCACGCGCGCTCTGTCAAAAGGTTGACCGCATGCTGCGAATGCCGACATTCCGCTTTTCCAAATTCATCATCGCCTTTGTCTTCACTATTATCGCCGGGCTGGTGGTTGTGGCCATCCTCCGGAGCTTTGGCCTTGGACCGCTCCGGCCGATGCCGGAGGATGATCCGGCCGTCCTTATTCGTCAGGCCAACGACGGCCTCGCCGCCATCGCCACCCGGGTACCCGGCCAGAACCGTCCGCCCAAATACGACGACGTCCTCGGCCCGCTGGACCGGCTCCTCGTCCTGGCGAAAACCCGTATCGCGGACCCGGAGTTCGATCCGGTGCGGGATTTCGAAGCGCTCCGCGCCCTGGTCAATCCCGTTATCGACATCGCCACCCGGGCCGACGCCCAGGCCAGGCGCGAGACATCGTACCTGACGAAGGAATACCGATTCAACAGCCAGAAGGCCGAGGCCATCCAGTATCTCGCGAACACCATGTGGGAACGGATTCAGCGGGAATTGCCGCCGCCAAGCGAGTTTTTCAGCGAAGCGCCCCAGTACCCGCCGGCGGCGATGAACGAACTCCGGCGAATCCTGGACGACGGCCTCACCGCCGATCCTGAGAACAAGCAACTCTACTACATCCGCGCCGTCGTAAACCGGGCCGAAGGCCTGTTCGCTCAGGCCGCCCGCGATCTGGAACAGGCCATCGTCCTTGATGCCCGGTTCGTCGCGGCCTGGAATACCTTGGGGCTGGTCCGTATCAGTCTAAAGGAGTTCGACGGCGCCGAGGCCGCCCTTATGGAAGCGCGGGCCATCGCCTTGCAGGAAGCGGAACAACTCGGCCAGCCGCCGGGCGAGGAATACACGGCAATCGTGTTCAACCTCGCCACATTTCACGAAGCGCTGGCATCCTACTATAATCGGGAAAACCGCATCACGCCGACGGTGGAATCGCAAAGCCTCCTGAACCGCCACAGTTCGGAAGCGCGGCGCTATTTCGAGGAGTTTCTCACCCGGGAGCCGGAAGGGACGACGGACTACCGGACCGCATTGGGGAAATTGCAAACCCTCGTGCGCTGATCGGCAAGGTATAATCAACACTACCAAGCGACCGGTCGGTCGGACGGAAACGGCCCGCCTGGTACCGTGACGCGCTTCCACCGGTCCATCGCCGTGCCACGGTCTCGCCGACCGTGCTCCTAACTACATAATAAATCACGGCGTGAGAAAAGTTCAGTGGACAAGCCGTGGTCACTGTATATAATGGTGGTCCATAACTCGATGTAACTGATTCACCCTTATCAGGACCAACCCGTCCTTCTGTAATACACCGTGTGGATACACTGGGGAAAGGAACCCGATGTCCGCGAGTGAAAACGCCCCCTGGAAGGGCAAGTCCATTCTCATTGTCGACGATTATCCGGCGGTGCGCCGCGCCATCAAGGACATCATCGTCAGCCTTGGCATGAAGGCGGAGGAGGCCGAGAACGGCCTCGAGGCCCAGGCCGTCCTCAAGAAAGAAAAGTTCGACATGGTCATTTCCGACCTCGTCATGCCGGAGATGGACGGGTTCGAACTCACCGAGGCGCTCAGGAACACGCCGGAATACCGCCGCCTCCCGGTTGTCATCATCTCCACCCACGACGACGCCAAATACATTTTCCGCGCCCTCCACCTTGGAGCGGACGACTACATTATCAAGCCGCCCTCGGCCGAGATGGTCAAGACCGTTCTTGCAAGGATATTCGACCATGACTGGTAATACCGCACAAGCAGACGCGAAACCACAACCGCAGGACGCGGGCAAGGGATCGGAAATCGACCGTATGCCGGTCAAGATTTCCCACCTCGACACCCTGCTCGGCTTGACCGGCGAAATCATCATCGCCGCGTCGAACATTTCCATTCTCCAGCGCCACCTCAACAACACCGAGAATGAGGTGGACAAGGAGACGATGGACATGGTCAAGCTGGCCGCCATGTCCACAAACCGCATATCCGGCGACCTCCACCACCTGGTCATGGATATCCGCATGGTGCCGATCAAGGAAACGTTCCTCCGTTTCCGCCGCCTGGTCCGGGATATCGCCAAGAAGCGCGGCCGCCAGGTCAATTTCGAAATTGTCGGCGAAGACACCCTCGTTGACAAAACCGTGGCGGAACGGCTCTACGAACCGCTCGCCCACCAGATCCGGAACGCCATCGACCACGGCCTCGAAGACCCGCTGGAACGTCAGCACGCCGGCAAGAACCCGACCGGCAACCTCACCCTCTCCGCCTACAAGAAGGAAGGTTTTACCTTCGTGTCGGTCCGGGACGACGGCAAGGGGCTGGACATCGACCTTATCCGCCAGATTGCCATTGAAAAGGCTACGCCTCGCCCGGTCAGAACCTGTCGCCGGAAGAGTGTCGCGCCATGATTATGAACCCCGGATTTTCCACTGCGCGGGAAGCGACGGAAATTTCCGGCCGCGGCGGCGGCATGGACGTTGTCAAGTCGACGGTGGAATCGATGGGCGGCGAAATCGTCATCGAAAGCACCCGGGGGCAGGGGTCGGAGTTTGTTTACAAGATTCCGCAACTGTCCGCCGTCAACATTACCGACGCGGTCATCATCCGGGCCGATTACGGCTATTTCGCCGTGCCGGTCGGCAATGTCGTCGCCACCCAATCCATCCGGAAGGATGAAATTAACACGACAATGGGCCGGACCGAGAACATCAAGTATCTCGATTCGATTCTCCCACTCCACGACCTCCTCTACCTCCTGACTGGCATGCCGCTGGAGGAGGACGCCGAAGCGGATTCGGTGCCGATCATCATCATCGAAGCGAAGAACGGCCGCATCGCCTGCAAGGTGTCCGAGTTTATCCGGCCGCAAAAGCTTGTTCTTATTCCGCTGACGGAAGGGTTCAACGCCACCGGCATTTCCGGTACGACCATTCTCGGCGGCAGCCAGCTCGGCATGATCATAGAGCCGTTCGAACTGGTGGCGATGGCCAGCGGCACCGCCCTCGACGCCGACTCGTACTCGACCTCGTCGACCCTGTCGATGGAGGATTTCCAACTGCCGGAAGAAGGCCCGCGCCTTGTCCAGGCCCAGCAGCCGAAGGCGGACGCCCCGGCGGCCGGCCCGGCCAAGAAGGACGACGCCGGCGCGGACGATCAGGCCAGCACCAGGCAGGCCGCTCCTGCTCCGGAGATGGACGAGGGATTGGCCGAACAGTTCTTTATTGAGATCCACGATATCCTGACGGAGTTGAACGAGGACATTTTCCAGCTCGAAAAAGAACCGGAGAGTATTCCCCGGGTCAACACGATTTTCCGCCATTTCCATTCCATCAAAGGCAACTTCATGATGACCGGCTTCAACAGCGTGGGCGCTTTTGTCCACGAGGTTGAATCCGTCCTCGACCAGATCCGCGAGAAAAAACTCGACGTCAGCCAGGAAATTATCGACCTCCTCCTGGACGCGGTGAAAAATCTCGAGCAGGGTCTGGCCGTCATCCGGTCGGGGAAGGGCTATGAAGTCTCGGATCCGGACCTCCTGAACACGTTGTCGAAATACCGCCGGAAAGACACGATTATCCGGAACAAGGACGCCGAGGCGGAAGACTCCGGGGTGTTCCGGATGTCGCCCCTCGGGACGCTTCTCTTCCACGCCAAGATGTCGACGCCGGACACGAACGTTTTCCAGTCGATGATCCAGTTGAAGCCGTCGTTCCAGGACTCGTCCCTGGTCGCGTACCTGATTATCCGCCGGTTGACGATGGTGGCGGATATTATCGACTCGGTGCCGTCGTTGGAACGGATAGAGCAGGGCATTGTCAAAAACAAGATGAAAATCATGTTCGCGTCCAAGTTGTCCATGGACGACATAAACAAGTTTTTCAAGAACCAGCTCCAGCGCTACTACTCGGTGGATATGTTCGAAAACCTCATAATGGAGTAGCCTCACATGGCCAAAATCGTACTCAGCCTCGCGGACACGGCGCTTCAGGAGGAGGTGGCAGGCGCCCTCCGCCTGTCGAATTACCGGGTGGAAGTGATACCCGCCTTCGCACCGGAACAGACGCCGAAGATGGTCGCGGCGGAACTGGTGGAGTCGAAGGGCGAGGTGGCGATTCTCGACTATAACGAAGACGACGCCTTCAGCGTCAAGATGCTCCAGGCCTCCACCGACCACGCCCGGATTCCCCGGTTCATCTTTGTCCTGCCGGAAGGCACGGCCGTCTCCCATATCCTCATGGCGGTGAACGAGGGCGCCTCCGCCCTGGTCCAGAAGCCGTTCAGCATGGACGCCCTGATGAACTATGTGGAACGGGCCATCAGCGGGCCGTCCCGGTTCCGCTACGACGCGGACAAGGAAAACACGCTGGTCATGGAATTGTCTGAACTGGAAAAGGAAGCGAAGACGTTGAAAATGCAGGCGTCGTCGTACCGGAAGCTGGTGTCGTACATCATGTCGACGCCGGTTTCGCAGCAGCACCGGACAGCTCTCATCGTCTCCGACTCAGCCTACCAGCGGGACTACCTGAAGAAGCTCCTGGAAGACCACGGCTTCCTCGTCGTCACCGCCGGGAACCCGGAGGACGGCCTCAAGGTGGCGCTTGACGAAAAGCCCAGGATAGTCATTTCCGACCTGGAAATGGAAGGCAAGAACGGCGTCGAATTCTGCCACGAACTCAAGATCGTCCACAAGTACATGCCGTGCTTTTTCGTCATCTGCACCGCCAATTCGGAAAAGGTCGACGAAGTCCTGGCGCCGGGGAACGGCGTCGACGGTTGCGTCATCAAGCCGTCGAGCGAATCGGGGAATGTCGAACTGGTGGCAACGGCGGCGATGGGGCTCTTACTGTAATTTTTCCCGATTTCACCAATGGGCCGGACAGGTCCGGAATCGCTCTGTGTCTATGCGACGCTTCTCTGAATTGTAATCTTGTAATACCAAAACCATATACGGGTCATATCCGGCGCCTATTACAGGCTGCCGGATTTTTTTTGCTGAATCATATTTCGATATTGAATAGATGTTTTTACTATTATTAATGTAGCTTACGACGTATCCCTCGCCCTTGTTCCGCTCAGGCCTGTTCTAAAAACATTCACATCAAGAAGATACACATGGTTATTTAGCACTTGCGGATTAGCTAAAATTATATTTAATGGAAAACCGACTCCGTTAAACGACCGAGTTTTATCCATTAGCGCATATAAAAATTTTCGGGATTATTATCACCGATTTTGTCGACTATGCCGATCCATGACTGGACAGTGGCACTCGACGGGAGGACGATCATGGCGAGCCTGACACCGCTCATTGCCACCGACGCGGAAAAATGTGTCCACTGTCACCGCTGCATCGCGGCCTGTCCGGTCAAGTTTGCCAACCGGGCCGGCGAGACCTGCGTCGAGGTCAACCATGATCGCTGCATCGGCTGCGGCCAGTGCCTGGAGGCGTGCCAGCATGGCGCCCGAACCGGCCTGGACGATTTCGACTCGTTCCTCCGGGATCTTGACGGTGGTGTGCCGA
>JAJBTL010000178.1 GCA_020860865.1 Planctomycetota bacterium
CCATGTAATTCCGCGCCTTGGCGATGCCGAAGTCGGTGAGTTTACATTCGCCTTCGGTGTTGATAAGGATGTTTTTCGGCGACACGTCCCGATGAACAATGTTCAGCGGCCGGCCGAGGGCGTCGGTTTTCGTATGGGCGTATTCGAGGCCGCGGCAGATGCGGGAGACGATGAAGGTGGCCAGGTCCAGGGGGATCTTCCGTTTCAAATCGAAGTGCCGGAGGAGGAACTGCTCGAGGTTGATGCCGTCGATATATTCCATGGCAATGAAAAAGCCTTCCGACGTCCGGCCAAGCTGGTAGATCTGGACAATGTTCGGATGGACCAGATTGCCGACCAGTTTGGCTTCGCCGATGAACATGTCGACGAATTCCTTGTTATTGGTATAGCGGGGAATAATGGTCTTCAGGGCCATCCGCTTGACAAAGCCTTCGGCGCCGTGCTGTTCGACTTCGTAGACGCTGCCCATGCCGCCGTCGGCGATTTTTCTGATGACCTTGTAGTAATACGATCCCTCGATTACACCACCAACCGTTGTCGCCATCTGTGACCCCTTATAGACTCTTAAAATGATTTGCGGGAAGAGAGCTGTGCCGTCATAGACAAAAGCAATCAATACATACCGGATTTTACCATCTCTCAACCCGAAACGCAACGGCAATCCCGGCCCAGCCGGGAGCGGCCGGAGGCGATATTTTCAGAGGTTTCCTTGACGCGGGCCCCGGTGTTTTTACAATTGGTTGTTCACTTTACGGACGTTGTCCCCGGAAGTCCGGCGGGAGTTGTCCGTCCCGGCCGGACAGCCGCATGGACGCGCGTTCCGGAAAAGCGAATTTGCGTCAGCATACGGGATGCTTTCGCTTCCCGATTTATTGGAAACAGGTGGAGGACGGCGCCATGACTCCGGAACAATTGCATAAAAACCTTTTGGCCATCCGCGATCGCTTGAACTCGAGCCAGGAGTCTATCCAGCGCGACAGCCTGCAGTCGGAAAGCGGCCGGTTCACCGCCCGCGCCCCCATAAACATGGCGGAACAGGCTTCCGAAGAGCAGGAACTCGACATGCTCGTCTCCCGCTTGAACGCGTCGTCGGAAACGCTGGCGGAAATCGACGAAGCCCTCGACCGCATCGACGCCGGCCAGTTCAACGTCTGCGACGAGTGCAAGGAAGAGATTGGCGAACGCCGCCTGAAGGTCCAGCCCTGGGCCAAGCGCTGCGTCAAATGCCAGCGGAAGCTCGAGGAGGACAACGGCTGAATCCGATACGCTGGTTCTGGATAGCCGCCGTCGCCGCCCTCGTCCTCGACCTCGCCACAAAGGCGTATGTCTTCGGCCTTCTTGGCGGCGGACCGCCGCCCGGCAACCTGTACACCGACGACCACGTCATCTGGGTTCTCCCGGGTGCGTTCCGGCTTATCTGCCATTACAACACCGGCGGCGCCTTCGGCCTCGCTTCCGGGAAGCTTCTGTTGTTCCTCGGCGCCACCGCCGTCCTGGTGCCGGCCCTGGTCCTCGCCGCCTACCACAACCGGGAACCGGACGCGCCGCTGTGGGCCCTCGGGATAATCGTCGGCGGCGCCATCGGGAACCTCTACGACCGCATATTCCATGTCGGGGTCAGGGATTTTTTGGAAATCCTCAATCCGTCCACTGGACGCGGGCTGTGGCCGGTCTTTAACATCGCCGACGTGGCGATCGTGATGGGCGTGGTGGTGTATATGATCTGGAGCATCCTCGACTACTTCCACAAGCTCCGGCTGAAACATGCCGCCGAGGACGCGGCGAACGAGGCGGCGGAATAGTTGCCTCGCTGCCCGGCGCGGCGCGGTTGAAACGCGCCACGGTTATAAATGTTCTTATTTGGTTTCTTAAAATTCCGCCAACTCCGCCGCGCCCCGGGCGTCACGGAGTTCGCGGAATTTTCCTCTTTTTACGTTGGTTAAAATCGGTCGAAGAAAAGGAACAACCATCATGTCCGAAAACATCATCGCCATCGAGGACGGCGTCCTCACCGTCCCGGATCAGCCCGTCATCCCCTTTATCGAAGGCGACGGCACCGGGCCGGACATCTGGCGCGCTTCCGTCATGGTCCTGGACGCCGCTGTCGAAAAAGCTTATGGCGGCCAGAAGAAAATCCAATGGAAGGAAGTCCTCGCCGGCCAGAAAGCCTTCGACCAGACCGGCAACTGGCTCCCGGACGATACCATCGACGCTTTTCGGAAATACCTCGTCGGCATCAAGGGCCCGCTGACGACCCCGATCGGCGGCGGCATCCGCTCCCTCAATGTCGCCCTCCGGCAAATCCTCGACCTCTATGTCTGCCTCCGGCCGGTGTCGTATTTCACCGGCGTGCCGAGCCCGGTCAAGCAGCCGGAACTCATCGACATGGTCATTTTCCGGGAAAACACCGAAGACATCTACGCCGGCATCGAATTCGCCGCCGGCACTCCGGACTGCGACAAGTTTTTGAAGCTGTTTGCCGAACAGTTCCCGGAAGCGTACAAGAAAATCCGCTTCCCCTCGTCCTGCGGCGTCGGCATCAAGCCGATATCCCGGGAAGGCACCGCCCGCCTCGTCCGCGCCGCCATCCAGTACGCCATCGACAACAACCGCGCCTCCGTCACCCTTGTCCACAAGGGGAACATCATGAAGTTCACGGAAGGGGCGTTCCGCGACTGGGGCTATGACGTCGCCGCCCGCGAGTTCGGCGGCAAGGAAATCGACGGCGGACCGTGGCAGGAAATCAGCCTGGACGGCGGCCGGAAGCTCATCGTCAAGGACATAATCGCCGACGCATTCCTCCAGCAGATCCTCACCCGTCCGGCCGAGTACGACGTCGTCGCCACGCCGAACCTGAACGGCGACTATATCTCCGACGCCCTCGCCGCCCAGGTCGGCGGCATCGGCATCGCCCCGGGCGGCAACATCAATTACGCCAGCGGCCACGGCATATTCGAAGCCACCCACGGCACCGCGCCGAAGTACGCCGGGAAGGACATGGTCAACCCGTCGTCCGTCATCCTGTCCGGCGAAATGATGTTCCGTTACCTCGGCTGGCGCGAAGCGGCCGACAGGATTCTTGCCGCCATGCGGAAAACCATTGCGGAAAAGCGCGTCACCTACGACTTCCACCGCCTCATGGACGGCGCCACCAAGTTGTCCTGCTCCGAATTCGGCAAGGCGCTGGTCGAGAACATGTAAATTGTTCCACGTAGCGCGTCCGGCGGAACCGGAAGGGCGGCGGCGTTTTTAGCGATTTCCCGACGCCCCGCCCGTCCGCATTTCGTGGATGACGTTTTTCCGCTATAACAAAAATACCGTACTACCAGGATTCCCGAACAACATGGCTTTAACCGACCAAGACGGCCAGTACGATTCCGACGCCCGCAAGCCCACCGGGGGCGAGGGCCGCGATCTCGTCAATTTCTACACCCGCCTCACCCGGTCGGTCGAACAGGCGTGCGGCTCCAAGGCGGTGGCGGACTGTTTGGCCCGGCTCCGCACCGAATCGCCTACGGACGAAGAGATTTCCCCCGACCGGAACGCCCTGTCCCGGTCGTTCCGCCGCATCGGTTTTTCCCGAAGCGAATGCGAAGATCCGGCCTTTCTCGCCGACTTCGCCGCCCGGGTCGCCACCGCCGTTTCCCGGCCCGAACGGCAGGTCCGGCTCCTCCTCCGCCTCTTCGTCCAGGGGGACGACGCGGCGGGAAAAGCGGTGTGCGGCGCCACGCCGCAGTGCTATATCTGCCAGGTCACCCGGGAATGCGATCATTACAACATCCCGCGTAAACCGGAAATGGCCTCGCGGCCGCCGGCCGAACGGTTTATGTTAGACAACGACCAGGCCCTGTCCGCCCAGGCACTCCTTGGCGTCATCCTCTTTGGGGAAAAAGGCACCGGAAACGAGGAACTTGTCGACACCCTGATGGCCCGGTACGGCCGCCTCCGGGCGATTTTCCGGGCCGACGCCCACGAGTTCTCGGGCATTCGCGGCATCACGAAACCGCAGGCGCTCCGCCTCGCCTCCATCGCCGCCCTGCACCGCCGCCTCCTCGCCGAAGAACGCGGCGCCATGCTGAAAATCACCTGCGCCCGAGATATTTACCACCGCTACCTGCCGGAACTCCGGGACTACCGGGTCGAGGCGGCGGTCCTCCTCATGCTCGATCCGCAGAACAACATCCTCCGGGACGCCTGGTTCTGCGACGGATCGCCGACGGTGGCCCACCTCGCCACCGCCGACCTCCTTCGTCCGGCGGTCCGGGAATTCGCCTCCCGGGTGGCGCTTGTCCACAACCACCCGAGTAACAACCCGAAACCGTCCATCTCGGACATCGAGTTCACGAAACGCCTCCGCCATGCCTGCGACATCATCGGGCTGTCCCTGGTGGACCATGTCATCGTCACGGAAAGCGAGTATTACAGCTTTGCCGAAGCCGGGATGCTGCAGCCGTAGGCGGTTTCGACCCGGCGTCGGTTTATTCGACTGGTCCCGCCACCGTAACGGATGGCCGGACAGTATGGCTGCATTGTCGGTAAAATATGTAACCGGGTGGAAATAACGTGCGGTAACACCGGGCGAAGAACAGCGCCTGAACCCGGTTTTCGTCCAAAATCATCGACATTTTCTCAACAATCACTCCGGAATTGTCAGACCTCGTCAACCGTGACCGGAAAGTCATTTCTGGCCTCTGGTCATCATTTCATATATGTGTATGATTATACCATAAAGCCATACGCGGAGCGATTTCCCATTCGTCTGGTGCGTTTTACGCCGGGCGTGAAATGCGAGTGACCGGAAGACGAGGTTTCGTCGTCTATTCATAGGTAATCCGCCGCGCCCTTGGCTTTTTCTCGAAACATAACCCTGGAGTTCCACGGGAATAGGATACCGCACATGACTATCCGGAATCTGACCGGCATCGCCTGCCTCGCCGCCGCCCTGTCCCTCGCCGCGCTTTCCGCGCCGGCCGGGACGCCGCCGGCGCCTCTCGACATGCCGCCCCTGTCGCCCCTCGACTTGCCGCCGCTGTCGCCGTTCGACATGCCGCCCGGCCAGGGCCTGCCGAACCTGCCGTCCCTCTCCGGGCCGGCCGGCTCGATGGACAACCTCACCACCCGGACGGTCGACCAGCTCGGCAGTGCCGACCCCGGACTCCCTGCATTGCCGCAACTGTCCCCGCTGCCGTCCGTGTCGGCAACGCCGCCGCCGCTGACGCCGGCGCCGATTTCGCCCGTCTCGACTCCGGTTCCGACCGTGGCCCCGACTCCGGCCCCGACCGCGATTGCCAGTCCGACCGTGCCGTCCATTCAGCCGTTGGCGCCGACGCCCCGGTCGACGTCCTCCCCGTCCGTGCCGGCCTCGCCGACGGCGACGGTTCCGCCCCTGTCCCTGCCCACCGCTTCCGTGACAACCGATCCGACGCCGTTGTCACCGCCCACCGACCTCGGCGGGACCGCGCCGTCGCCGCTGCCGCCGCCCATCGTCACCGCGACCGGGGCAGCCGCCGCGCCGGTACAACCGGCTTCGCCTTTCCCGACCGCTTCACCGGCCGCGCCGGCCGGAGGCGCTTTTTCCGCTGCGCCAGTAACGTCGGCGTCGGCCGCCAACGTCAGTAGCCGCTTCCTCACCG
>JAJBTL010000319.1:0-3536 GCA_020860865.1 Planctomycetota bacterium
GTTTTCCCGAATGCTCATTTTGACAAGGACGCCCTGGCGCTTCCGGTCCTCCGGCACCAGCGCCACACCGGCGGCGATGGCTTCCTTCGGATGACCGGGCGCATACGGTTTGCCGTTCAGGAACATTTCGCCCCGGTCCGGCTGGACAAAGCCGAAGATGATTTGGGCCAGTTCCGTTCGGCCCGCGCCGATAAGTCCGCCGAGGCCGCGAACCTCGCCGCGACGCAGGGACAGGCTCACGTTTTTGATGCCGTTCCCGGAAATTTTCCGCACTTCGAGAATGGTGTCGGCTGCGGCCGGCGGCGCTTCCCGGGGCGGAAAGATGTCGCGAATTTCCCGGCCGACCATCATCCGGATAAGTTCGTCCTGGTTGGTGTCGGCGGCGTTTTTCGTGCCGATGTATTTGCCGTCCCGCAACACCGAAATGCGGTCGGAGATGGCGAAGATTTCTTCGAGGCGGTGGGAAATGTAAATAACGGTGACGCCGGCCCGCTTCAACCTGTCGACAAACTTGAAGAGGACTTCCACCTCCTGGTTCGTCAGGGGAGCGGACGGCTCGTCCATTATGAGAATCTTCGCGTCCTTGGACATCGCCTTGGCGATTTCGACCAGTTGCTGGTAGCCGACGGTCAGGTCTTTCACGTAGGTGTTCGGATCGAGATCGAGTTCAAACTGCTCGAGAACCTGTCGCGCCCTGGCGACGCATTCCCGCGGCCTGAAGACGACGCCGCCGGGTGGCCGGTCGCCAAGGAAGATGTTTTCGGCAACGGTCATTTCATTGACGAGGTTGAACTCCTGATAGATGACGGCGACGCCGTGCTCCTTGGCCGTGCTCGGGGAAAAGCCGCTGTAGCTTTTTCCGAACAGGATTATTTCGCCGCTTGTCGGTTCGATGGCGCCGGTGCAGGTTTTTATCAGGGTCGACTTCCCCGCCCCGTTTTCGCCGCAGAGGGCGTGGACTTCGCCCCGACGGAAGTCGAGGCGGACGTCTTCCAGGGCGAGAACCCCGGGGTACTGTTTGGTGATGTGTCTGAATTCGAGAATTGTTTCGGCGGTCACGGCGGCCCCTCTTCTTCAATTGGCCGGATGGAGTGGGAGCGTCATAACGCACGCCCCGAAGCGAAAGTGTGACGGGACGCCTTACTGAAGAATGAAGCCGGCGTCCTTGGCGTACTGCACCACGTTGTCCTTGTTGATCGGGCGCTTCGGGGTGTATAAGACAAGCGGGAACTCTTCGCCGTTCATGATGTTCATGACGACGTCGATCATCGCCTTCGCCCGCTCTTCGCTGGTACCCAGCGATATGTCGGCGCGGATGCCTTCGTTCGCATAGATTTTCTGGATGCCTTCGTTCGTCGCGTCGGCGCAGAAAATGCCGAAGTCGTCGGTGATGCGGCCGGCCGCCTTCGCCGCTTCGTTGGCGCCGATGCCGCCGCCGTCGCCGATGGAACAGATGACCTTCATGCCGGGGCTGCGCTGGAGGAAGTTCTCGGCGACATTCTGGCCTTCGACAACGCTCAGGGCCTTGGCGGTGGCGACGATTTTCGCGTTCGGCGCTGTTTCCTTCAGGGCGTCGACAATGCCGCGTACGCGATCGATCAGATCCTTGGACAGGGGCTGATTGATGACGCCGACCTCGGTACTGCCGCCGAGACGTTCGTTAATCCAGGCGCCGGCGGCGTAGCCGATTTCCTTGCCGACGTCGTAGTTCGGCACCAGGTACATGGTATCGACGCATTCCATTTCGTAGCCGAAGCTCATGACGGCGATGCCGGCGTCGCGGGCGCGGGTGAGGACTTCGTCGAGGGAATTCATGTCGACGGCGGCGACGATGCTGGCGTCCACCTTGCTTTGGATAAGCGATTCAAGCTGCGTTATCTGGGTGTTCGTGTCGTTGTTGGCGCCCATGAGAATGGCCTGGGCGTTCCCGAGTGATTCGCAGTACAGGGCCATTTGCCGATAGTCCTCGGACCAGACCGGATGGTCGGCGATGGAGACGGAGAAGACCACCTTGTAGGTCTGGCTGTCGAACGGCGCCCGGCCGGGCATCTTGCCGGTTTTACCGATGCGGTCGGAAATATCCACGGCCCCGGCCGACACGGCGGCGAGAAGAACCGCCGAAATTGCCACGGCGACAAGCTTTTTCAAATACATGTTTGACCCTCCATGAGTTGAGTAGCGCGACAGCCCATGCGATCGCGCGATACGTAACGACGAAAATGTGTGAATCGGATTGCGACTTGAAGTTTTTTTTGAGCTTTTTTTTAGAAACCTTGCTTGAAGCTATTTTTGAAAATAGGCGGGTCTTTCTAAAAAGTCACGACAACCTTGCCGGCGGAACGGAGTGCCGCATCGGCCAGGACGCCGTCCAACTGGTCAAGCGTTATCGTGCCGGCGAGAATCGGGGCCAGGTTTACTTTCCCTGCTTCGACTATTTCCACCGTTCGTTCGAACGTGCAGGGATTGATGAACGACGCGTACAGGGTGTTCTGGTTGATGAGCTGCCGGTACGGATTGAGGGGGATTGTATCCCCGGACGAACCGAGTCCGAAGAACATGACGTTCGTCATCCTCCCGGCGCAGGACAAGGCGTACTCTTGCGTGGCGGGACGGCCGACGCATTCTATTATGGTGTCGAACCGGGTCACGCCGAACCGGGCGGCGACGTCGCCGGCCGCCTCGGCGGTGGAGTCGAAGGCGGCGTCGGCGCCCAGCGCCAGGCACTTGTTCCGCTTTTCCGGGACGAGCTCGGAGACGGCGACGAAGCGCGCCCCGGCCAGCCTGGCCAACTGGAGCATCATCATGCCGATGGGTCCGCCGCCGACGATAAGGTAGGCATCGCCGAGGCGGTGCGGGATTTGCTCGAACACGTTCATGCAGCAGGACAGCGGTTCAATCAGGGACGCTTCGACAAAATCAGTTTTCTTTATGACATGGACGGCGAGGGTCGGGACGACGACATGTTCGGCAAATCCGCCATGGCGGCTGACGCCGACGGCGGTGTGATTTTCGCAGAACGCGCTCCGCCCGGAACGACAGGGATGGCAGTGGCCGCACATGATGTTCGGGTTGACGACGACCTTGTCGCCGACGGACAGGCCGGCGACGGCGCTGCCGGTTTCCGCTATCACGCCGGAAAATTCGTGGCCCATCACCAGTGGCAGGGTGACGGCGGTGGAACCTTCGGAACCGTTGTAGACATGGACGTCCGATCCGCAGATGCCGGACGCCTTGACGTCGATGACGACGTCGTCCGGCCCCGGTTCGGGCAGTGCGAACGTGTCGATGACTTCAATTGTGCGCGTGGCGGTGAGGAGTGCAGCCTTCATGGGTGACCTTTCGCTTTATGTCCGGGGCATGAGAGTATTCGAAGAAACAACGAGATTTCGCGGATAATCGTCCGACAGCGGGACGGCGCCCTTTTTCGACGCCACATAGCCGCCGAGATAATTTCCCGCCGCCAATGCCTTTTCCACATCGCCGGTGCCGATGTACGTCAGGATGAAGGCGGCCGAAAATGCGTCCCCGGCCCCGAC
>JAJBTL010000319.1:3546-5628 GCA_020860865.1 Planctomycetota bacterium
CCGGTTCGCCAGCCCGGTGAAGAACGTCTCCGGACGCGGTGTAGAACTAGGAGCACTCCGAAACATTAAACAGGATGACAAGATCGATGTCGAAGGCGGATTGGAGGGCGCCGACGCGGGCGGCTTCGTCATCGGCGGCCGGGAGGCCGAGAATGGCGGGGACGTCGCGGAGCTCGTCCTCATTAAGTTTGAGAATGGTCGCCTGCCGGAGCGAGTACTCGACGCTTTCTCTGGTGTAACAATTTTCCCGCAGGTTGATGTCGCAGAAGACATGCCTGAACCGGCCGGTATCCAGGAGGCGCCGCAGGGTGGCGGCGCTGACGGCTCCCCGCTGGTCGACAGTGCCGAAATAGATGAAGTCGTAACCGGCCGCGACTATGGCGGCGATACGGTCCGCGTCGAGATGGATATAGTCGTAGGCCGTCTCTGTAGCGAGGACATATTCGGGCTGACCGAACTCGTTGACGCTGACGTCGACCCGGCCGGTGGCGTGTTCGTCGTCCACCGTGACAAAACTCGTGTCGACGCCGACGGCGGCGAAATGCTTCAGAGCCAGTTGCCCGAGATCGTCCCGGCCGATGCGGGACAGGTGGGTCGTCTCCGCACCGAGGAGTGCGCAGTGGGAAGCGACGTTGGTTGAGCAGCCGCCGATGAGCACTTCGTCCGGATACACGTCAAAGAGAATGGTCCCGAATATCAAGGCCTTCATCCCGTCCCCTTTTTTCTACAGGTGTTTCATAAAATGTTTTTTTACTACGGAGGCGATTTTTTCGACGTTCCTGGTGTCCGAAATGACGTCTTAACCGCCTCTATGCCAGAACCGCGCCGATGGCGGCATTGTATTCTTCGCCAGCCTCGATTATGGCCAGAATGTTGTCGACGGGAATATCCGGCGTCACCGCGTGGGTCGGCGACAGTATATAGCCGCCGCCGTCCGCCATGATGTCGAGAACCTCCCGCGCCTTCCCTTTGGACTCCGCCCTGGTCGCGGTGGGCAGGAATTGCTGGGTGCTGATGCCGCCGTAGAAGGTGAGATCTTTACCGTATTCGCGTTTCAATTCCTTGAGATCGTAGATTTCAGGCTGGACGGTGTTGTAGACGTCGACGCCGATTTCTATGAGGTCGCCCATGATTTCCCGGAGATCGCCGCAACTGTGGAGCACGACCATTTTGCCGGCCGACCGGGCCTTTTCGAAGATTTTCGCCACGCCAGGCTTGATGTACTGACGCCACAATTTCGGTCCCATGATGAGGCCGTTCTGCTGGCCCCAGTCGTCGCCGAAGAAAAGGGCGTCGAACTTGTGAGGGAGGACGACGTCGAGAAGTTTCAGGTGGTGTTCGAGAATGCCGTCGTAGACCAGGCGGACGTCGTCCTCTTCCATCGCCATGTTGACAAGGACGTCCTCCATGCCCATAAGACTCCAGGCCCGTTCGAAAAAGCCCATGGTGATGCTGAACATGGTGAAACGGCTGGTGTCGGCTTCGAGCTTTTCACAAACGGAGTGGGCGAAGTCGACGTCGATTTCCGGGAAGACGTAGTCCTCTACCGACATGTGCTGAAGGGGATATTCCGCCACCACGCCGACGTCGCCGCCGTCGTCGCCGCGCATCCAGGTGACGCCGAAGAGATCCACTTCGCGGCCGTCCTCGCCCCGACGGTTCTTCTTGTATTTTATGCGGCGCATGTGATTTTTGAGAAAGGCTTCGCAGTCGGCGCAGCCGGTTCGGGCGCGCAGGTTGTCGGCGAACTGTTCGGTGATTTCAATATTCCACGGAACCGGGCAGCCGTCCTTGTGACGGATGGCGTCAATAATTCGCTGGCGCATGTGATGTCTCCAGTTTTGGGTTTTCCATAGCGGACAGGGAGAAAAGCTTCTCCGGCGTGGCGTCGGAACGCAGGCACTCGCCACTGATGCGTCCGCGCTTCATCACGTATATCCGATCGCATATACTCATAATTTCGTTCATTTCCGAAGTGACGCAGACAATGCCCATGCCGGCAGCGGCCAACTCGTCCATGAGCGCGTAGATTTCCGCCTTGGCCCCGACGTCGATGCCCCGGGTCGGTTCGTCGCTGATTAG
>JAJBTL010000060.1:0-4838 GCA_020860865.1 Planctomycetota bacterium
GTCCCTCGATCTGCACCTCGGCATCGCCAGGCTCTACCTTGAGGAACTGCCGCCGGACCGGCAAAATCCGGCCAAGGCGGCGACGGCGGCGCAGATCGCCGCGACCCTGTCGCAGAACAGTAACCCTGCGGCCCTGGAACTCTTGGCCCTCGCCCTCCACCGGGACAACCGGAACGCGGCGGCCCTGAACGCCATCAATGCCGCCATCACGGTGAAGTCGAGCCGTTCCCGTATCGCCCTCCGGGAAGCGATTTCCGCCGCGCTGTTCCCGGAAGAAGTCTTGAAAGACGTCCCCAACCAATCGGCCCCGGAAGGAACCACCGAGTGATTCTGAAACACCGCGCCGCCTTTGCCGCTTTTGCCGCCTTCGTATATCTGCTTGCTGCCGCCACCGTTCCTGCGGGAGAACCGCTTCTCCCCAATCCGGCGGAACAACCGCTCGTGGTGGTCCGGACGCGGGAAGCGGCGGAGTTCACGAAAATTCTCGACACCAAACCGATCCGGGCACTGCGGCAACGCGGCCAGACGGACATCCGCGTCGATTCGGTCGAACAGTTCCTCACCGCCCTCGCCGATGCCGGGGCGGAAAACGTCTGGTACTGCCTGACGCAACGAGGCGCGTCGATGGCGCAGCAGGGAAGCGTCCTCGGCTGGGATTTCCCGGATGGCCTGACCATTGCCGATACGGCCACCGTCAGTGACGAACAGCAAAGCGGCGACAGCGGGGCCGAAGCGCTTCCTGCCGACAAGAATGCCTTGGACCGCTGGCTCCGGGCCGGCGGCCTTCACGCCGATCCCGACGTGCTACGGATACAGCGCGGCTTACCGGATGGCGGCGTCCGGGTCGTGCTGGCGCCGGACCAAAGAGTTTTGGACAACGTCATCGGCGGCGGCGGCGATTCCCGTGGAGCGTGGCGGAACAGCTTCGGTGCTTTCCGGGATCTTCCCGGTCCGGGCGTCGGCGTCTGGACAAACACCCGGCCGCTGTTCGGGTTCCTGTCGCTCCTCAGCGGCATCGACTTCCGGGCCAAACTGACCACCGCCGCGACGAGCGTGCCGGCTGGGGCGATTCTTGAACTCCTGCCGCGCGGCGGCGATCTCGGCTTTTCGCTCCGGTTCGATCAGGTGCTGCAGAAGGAAATCGTCCAGACCAACCTGACGCCCCTGGTGGCCCGGGTGCAACGGGACGTCATGTTCGAGGCGACATTCGGTTCGCCGGGAACGCTTTTCGATCTGGCGCCGTTCGACACCTCGACCCTGTTTTACGTCAACCTCGACGCCAAGGCCCTGCAGCCGCGTTCTGTCCATTTCCAGGCCTGGCTCAATGATTTCGGCGTGCCGGCCTGGACAGCCACCTTACTCATGCCGCCCGGCAAGGGTGCGGAGCGCCAACTCCGGCGGGTCATTCTTTGGTTGGAAATTATCTCGAAAGCGATGTCCCATGTCTCCGTGACCCGGACCGAATCGACGTGGGGCGACAGCCTCTGGGAAATACACATTGGCGACCGCACCCTTGTCCTCGGCCTTGTCGACATCGCCGCCGCCGGCCAGAACAATACGTTTGTCGTCGTATCGAACTCGGTAACGGACTGGCCCGAACCGGCGATGCTGGCGGTGGACACGGTCGGCGATCCGTCTGTCTGCACCTGGAAGGCCCGGCTGGACGGGCTGTCCGAACGGTCCCTCCTGACCCAGGCCCTGGCCGACTTCGCCTACCAGGCCGGTCATGAGTCGCTTGATACGGATTTCTTTGCGGACATCCTGCCGGCGACGGAATCGGGGTCTATCGATTTTCTCGGGCGGGATCTCCTGGTGCGGTCGGAACGCGGGGCGCTGCCGCTTCTCCTCATTGCCTTGTCGGAATTGTACCTGCCGTAAATTGACGGTGGCGGACCTTGTTGCACGGTGGGTGTGCGACGATACCATGAAACACAAGGGCGGGACGCCTCGCGTGGAAGCGTCCCGCCCTTATGCGGTTTTTTCTGATTGTGGCTTATTCCGCGTTGACCCGATCGACGATGGTTTTCACCAACTGGTATTCCTCGTAGGTCATGCCTGACAGGGTTATCCCCAGCCTGGCGATTTCCTCGCGGATGGTTTTGGCGCGGCGTTCCATTTCGCCGTAGGCGTGGGCCGAGCCGCCGATAAGCTCGAACTCGTCGCCACGGGTGTAGCGGAAATGGCCGCCGTCGTCGTCGAGTCCATAGCCGACCAGCACCGCCCTTCCCTGCCGAACCCGGGCGGGTACGGTGCCTTCCTTTTTTTGGTTTTTCCGCATGTACTGTATCCACCGAAATGAACGAGCATAATCGGACCTTCAGAACCGCATGCTCATCAGACAAAAGGCGAGGTGGTTCACTCACATACCCAGGATTATAGCGAAGCGGCGGGCCGAATTCAAGAGGACGCAAGCGCAAAAAGCGCCGGTAAATGGCACTTTTCCGTATTTGATTGATTATTCCACTCACGGCGGTTGACTATACCCCGGCCACTCCTTAAGATAGGTTCAGGCGGGAATCCGCCCCGGAACAAAGGAAGATTATGGCAAAAAAAGACGCTCGCGGCCAAAAGGAACAGTCCAACTCCATCGCCAAAAACCGGGCCGCGTTTCATAACTATGAAGTTCTCCAGAAACTGGAGTGCGGAATGGTCCTCAGTGGCACCGAGGTCAAGAGCCTGCGGGAAGGCCATGTCGCCTTCGCCGACGCCTTCGCCAGCGTCCAGGGGGACGAACTGTTTCTCTACAACCTGAATATCAGCGAATACAAGATGGGTAACATTTTCAACCACCTGGCAGTACGAAAACGGAAACTCCTCGCCCATAAACGTGAAATCCGGAAGCTCCGCGCCGCCACCGAACAACGCGGCTTTACCCTTGTCCCCCTCGGCATGCACTGGAGCCGGGGCCTAGCCAAGGTCGAAATCGGCGTCGTCCGTGGTAAACAGCTCCATGACAAACGCGATTCCATAAAGAAACGTGAACAGCAGCGGGATGCCCAACGGGTGATGCGGAACTACGGTAAGGGATAACCCGGCCGCTATGGCTTCGGTTTATCTTTTTCACTCATGCAAAAAACCGCCGCGCGATCGGCGGTTTTTTATCGGAATTCATCATGGCAGTAAACCAGTCGCCGCCATGACGCGGCGCGGGCCCTGCCTTCACATCCGGTTACTTTTTCCAGATGTCGGTATCGAGGCAGATCGTCACCGGGCCGTCGTTCAGGAGGCGGACGTCCATGTGGGCGCCGAACACGCCTTTTTCGACGCCGATGCCAAGTTCCCCGAGGGCGGCGCAGAATTCCTCGTAGAGGCTATTCGCCTGCTCTGGCGGCGCGGCGTGAATAAAGGATGGGCGGTTCCCTTTCGTCACGTCCGCGTAGAGGGTGAACTGGCTGACGACAAGCGCCTTGCCGCCGGTGTCCAGGAGGGACAGGTTCATTTTTTCCTGAGCGTCCCGAAAGACCCGGAGGCGGGCGATTTTCCCGGCCAGTACCCGGACCTGTTCCGACGTGTCGGCGGCGGTGACGCCGAGGAGGACGAGGAAGCCGTTGTCGATCTTCCCGGTGACGACGCCGTCGACCGTGACGCTGGCTTCGGAAACCCGTTGCACGACTGCTCTCATAGTGTATCCTTGACGGTATCTTTGTACGGTTATTGTAAGACGAGCGCCGGATTATACGGGATGTCGCACCTCGCTTCAAGGCGCCGGTCCCGGGATCGGTCGCTCTCCATTTCTTTCGAAAGGACCATACGAGTTATGGACGTTGTTCGTACATGTATCAGAAAGATGTCGGCCTATATCCCCGGCGACGCCGCCGACGATCCGAAGGTGGTCAAGCTGAACCAGAACGAAAGCCGGTTCCCGCCGAGCCCCCGGGCGATTCGCGCCATCGAGGCCGCCGCCTCGGGACTCGCCCTGTACCCGGAATCGACCAGCAGGGCTCTCCGGGAAGCGGCGGCGAAAGTGTACTCGGTGCCGGCCAGCCGGATAATGGCCGGGAACGGTTCCGACGACATCCTCCGCATCCTCTTCCAGTGCTGCTGCGATCCGGGCGACCGGGCCATGGCGTTTTACCCGAGTTATTCCTACTACGCCACCCTCGCCGACATGTACGATGTCGACTACCGGCTGGGCGATTTCGCGGGGGATTCCGCCATTCCCGACACAGTACAATTCGACGCGGCAACACTTGTTGTTCTCCCACACCCGAACGCCCCGACGGGAGCCGTCTTCCCGGAACGGGACGTCCGTCGGCTCCTTGAAACCGCCCCGGGCCTCGTGGTGGTGGATGAAGCATATGCCGACTTCTCGGGACAGACCGTTCTGCCGCTTCTGGACGAATACGAAAATCTCGTTGTGGTACGGACGTTCTCGAAGAGTTACGGCCTGGCCGGACTCCGGGTCGGACTCGGTTTCGCCCGGGAAGAACTCCTCGCCGAAATGGAAAAGGTCCGGGACTTTTACAACCTTGACCGCCTGGCCCAGGCCGGCGCCGTCGCCCCCCTGGCAGATAATGTCTGGGTGCGGCGCCGTCCCGGGGGCGTGGTCGCCGGCCGCGGCGCCGCCCTCCCCCCCCTCCGGGAACTCGGCCTGACCGTCTATCCGAGCGGGGCGAATTTCATCCTCGTCCGGTTCCGGGACGAAGCCGAGGCCAAGCGGATTTTCGAATCGCTCCGGAGCCGGGGCGTCCTTGTCCGCTATTTCACCGGCCGGGGCCTGGCGGATTGTATCCGCGTCAGTATCGGCACGGAAACGGACATGGTCGTTTTTCAAAATGAATTTGAAGCGCTCCTGGAATGACCCGGGACGGCGCATTCAGCAAGTGGGTGGTATTAAA
>JAJBTL010000060.1:4848-5626 GCA_020860865.1 Planctomycetota bacterium
TATCTGGAACGACAGCCAGCTTCTCAGGGCCGAGTGGCTCTTTCTCGCCGAATCGGCCCTGACCAGCGGAAAGGTGCGGCACCTCGCCGCCGTCGACCAGGGCGAAGTCATGGTGGAGACCCTGGTCCGGGACGCCGTCGCCAGCCTGGAAATCGAGGGCGACCTGGCGGACAGCCAACGGGTTGAAGCGGGAATCCGCCACTGCCTCGGCCTGGCCATGGACGACGCCGGCGCGGACAAGCAGGAACTGGGCATTGCCAAACTGGCCATCGACGTTATTCAAACCTATGAAAAACGCCTCGACCGCCGCACCCTCCAGACCTGGCAGTCCCGTATTTACTCGGACGACGAAAAGCGGGACGAGTCGGACGGCCCTGCCAAAAAACCGTGGAAGATGGCGGTGACGAACCACAACGCCGCCTCGGGCGACCGCGATCTGAAAACCTTCCTCGCCTGGCTGGCCATGGACAGCGGCTGCCAGAACCGTCCGAGCCCGCTTGTCCGGGCCGGCCTCGCCCACCTCTGGCTGGAAAGTATCCAGCCGTTCCAGCGCGGCACCGGCGTGTTGGGTCGGGCCGTGGCGGAACAGGCCCTTATCCACGATCTGCCGAGCCACCTGTTCATTCCCCTGAACCAGGTGTTCCTGAAATACCGGCACGAGTACCATAACCGCCTGGACGACGCCTGCCGCGACCGGGACGCCACGGAGTGGCTGGCCTGGTTCGCCGCCGCCGCCATCGAGGCGGAAGGGTATTGCCAATGGCCGCGCCTCCGGGAG
>JAJBTL010000202.1 GCA_020860865.1 Planctomycetota bacterium
GTACGAGGCGGACGAGACAAAGGTCAAGCAGCTCCGCGCCCTCCTCGCGGTCAGCGACACCAACGTCACCCTGGCCGAGCAGAACGTCACCCTGGCCGAAATCGATCTCGCCATGTCCGAGAAGGACTACCGGGACTCCGTCATGTACGCGCCCATCGACGGCGTGGTGAGCGGGCGCTTTGCCGAACCGGGCGAAATGGGCAGTCCGGGAAAGTCGATTCTCCAAATAGACGACACGAAAAACCTCAAGGCCACCGCCTACCTGCCGGGGCAATATTATCCGCGAATCGTTCCGGGGAAAAGCGTCATGCGGGTGTCTGTCCTCGACCGAGTCATCGGCGACTTCCCCGTCACCTACCGGGCTCCCGGAATCGACTCCGCTCTCCGCACCTTTGAAATCTGGGCCGAGATACCAGGGGACGGCGAATACGCCGTTCCGGGCGCCCAGTGCGTCGTCTCCGTCATTCTCCAGCACAGGCACGGCGTCGGCGTGCCCCGGGACGCTATCCAGCACCGCGACGGCAGGCAGTGGCTGTTTGTCCCGGACGGCGACGTCGCCAAAATTGTCGAGGTGACGTCAGGCCTGGAAATGGACGGCTGGGCCGAACTCGTGGAAGGACCAATCACGTCCGGCGACCGGGTCGTGACCCAGGGCCAGTTCCTCCTGAACGACGGTTTCCCCATTCGGGAGCAGGGCGGTTCGTGATCGTAATGCGTGTGGGCGCGAGTTGTTTGTCCGCTATCGCCATGTTGCTTCAGCACGATTTTCGCCCCGAACGTCACCGGAGGATTTCCTATGTTCCTCTCGAACAGTTCCGTCTCCCGGCCAATCGTCATGAGCTGCCTTGTCATCGCCCTCGCTCTCCTTGGGATAAACGCATCCCAGAAGCTTGGCCTTGAACTTCTGCCCAAAATGGATATTCCCTACGTCACCGTCCAGGT
Organism: Planctomycetota bacterium; assembly: GCA_020860865.1. Taxonomy (GTDB): domain Bacteria; phylum Planctomycetota; class SZUA-567; order SZUA-567; family SZUA-567; genus JAJBSZ01. The sequence continues at coordinate 943 of JAJBTL010000202.1, forward strand.
CACCTATCCCGGCGCCACTCCGGCCGACGTCGAGGTGGATGTGGTGAAGCGGGTGGAGGACGCGGTGGCGTCGGTGGACGGTTTGAAACACATCACGTCGTCGTGTTTGGAAAATGTCGGGCTGGTCATACTCGAGTTCACCCTGGAAACGGACGTCGACGTCGCCGCCAACGACGTCCGCCAGAAAGTCGACGCCATCATCGACGACTTCCCGTCCGGCGTCGACCGGCCGGTCATTCTCAAACTCGACATCAACGCCATGCCCATTGTCAAACTGGCCCTCACGGGGACCCTGTCCATCGAGGAACTGTACGACTTCGCCGATCAGGAACTGTCCGACCGGTTGTCGTCCATTCCCGGTGTCGCCAACGTCGACATCATCGGCGGCGCCGAACGGGAGGTCCACGTCGTCCTCGACCGGGAAAAGGTCTCCGCCGCCGGCCTCTCGAGTTCCGAGGTGGTGGCCGCCCTCGAGGCCGGCGTCCTGACCATTCCGGCCGGCCGCGTCCAGGAAAAGAGCGGCTACGAATACAATATCCGCTTCGACGCCGAATACGGCGACTTCCGCGACATCGGCAATCTGCAGGTGGCGGGCCGGGACGGCGCCCGCCGCTACATCCGGGATCTCGGCACGGTTGAACTGGCGTCCGAGGAAATCCGCCAGGCCTCGTTCATCAACGGCCGGCCCTGCATTGGCATCCAGGTGGTGAAGCGGGCCGACGCCAACGCCGTGAAGGTGGTGAACGAGGTGCGGACGCGGTTGGACGAATTGTCCGCCTTTCTCCCCGGCGGTTCGGAACTGGTGTGGGTGTCGGACCAGGGCGATTTCATCGAGGAGAATTTCGCCACGACAACCGGGTCCATTCAGTCCGGCATCATTCTGACGGCGATAATCCTTTTCCTGTTTCTTTTCAATCCCCGTTCCACCGTCGTGGTCGCCGTGTCCATGCCGCTCACCATCATAATTAGTATCTTCCTCGTCCAGGTGTCCGGGTTCACCTTCAACGTCTCCACCCTTCTCGCCCTCGCCCTCTCGGTCGGCACGCTGGTGACGAATTCCATCGTGGTCATGGAAAGTATCGCCGCCCAACTCGAGAACGGCGCAAAACCGTGGGACGCCGCCCGGGACGGCACCAACGACGTCGCCGTCGCCGTCATCGCCTCGGCCGGGACAAACATGGTCGTCCTCCTCCCTATCGGCCTCATGGGCAGCATGGTCGGGATGGTCTTCCGGCCTTTCGCCATGACGACGTTGTACGCGAACCTGGCGTCCCTCTTCATCTCGTTTACCCTGGTGCCCATCCTCTGCGGCGCCATCCTGAAGCCGGTCGATCCGACTGCGAAGCTGACGCGGGCCGGGGACTGGGCCGCCGGAAAAATCGAAGCCGCCGGCCGGAAAATCGCCGGAACGATTCGCCGGATGGCGGTTCGGCGCTGGCCAGCCGTCGTCGCCGTCCTCTTTACAATAGGAGTCCTTGCGCACGCGGTGTCGATGATTCCCCGCATCGGCTTCTCCATGTTCCCGGATACCGACATGGGCGATCTCAGCGTCAAACTGGAGTATCCGACCCAGCAGAATCTGGAACTGTCCATCGAGCGGGTCAAGGAGGTGGAAAAACTTATCGCCGAACTGCCCGGCGTCATCCATGTCTACTCGGACATCGGGAAAATCCGGGCGGTGACGGGAAGCCCGTCCGAAGGCACGTTCCTCGCGAACATCACGGTGAAGTTTGTCGACAAGACGGACCGGGACGAGGACATCCACACCCTGATGGATATGATAAGTAACAAGCTGGCCGCCTATCCGGACTGCACCGTCACGCCGTCCATCCCCAGTATCACCGGCCAGGAAACCATCCCCATTACGATGGCGGTGACCGGCACCGATCTGGAAGCGATGGAGGCGACGGTGCGGAACGTGGAGGACATTATCCGCCGGGACCCCCGGTACATCAGGCCGAACACGTCGGTCCGCGTCCCCCGGCAGGAAATCCAAATCGCCCCGAACCGCGCCATCCTGGCGGACGCCGGCATCTCCGCCGCCCAACTCGGCACCATGCTCAGGACCAACCTGGAGGGGACCAAGGCGGCGCAGTACAAGTCCGGCGCCAGGTCCTACGACATCCGCGTCAAGTTCAGGCAGGAGTACGGCGCCGCTCAGGTCCAACAGTTCCAGATACCGCTCCAGAACGGCGAGACCGTCATGCTACCGCATTACGCGAACCTCAGTAACGAACTGGCGCCGGTCATCATAAGCCGCTACGACCGGATGCGGATGGCCGCCCTTTACTCGTCCCTCGACCGGGACTTCCCCCTCGGGAACGCCATTCGGGATATAACGGAGACGATAGAGGACCGTGGCCTTATGCCGCCCGGCAGTTCGTACACGTTCCTCGGCGTCGCCGAATTGATGGACGAGGCATTGGCCGAATTCGGCGAAGCCATCATCTCCGCCATCGTCCTCACCTACCTCGTCCTCGCCGCCGCCCTGGAATCGTTCGTCAGGCCGTTCTACATCATGCTCACTGTGCCGATGGCGCTTATCGGCATGCTTTGGGCGCTCAGGCTGACCGGTATTTCCATTAACATTTTCGTCCTCCTCGGCGGCGTGCTCCTCATCGGCATTGTCGTCAACAATGCCGTCCTCATAATAGACCACATGTCGCAGCTCGAGCGGGAGGGGATGGACCCCGGGGAAGCGATTGTCGAGGCGATGGCTCTCGAGTTCCGGCCGGTTATCATGATCACCGGCGCCGCCGCCTTCGGCATGTGGCCGCTGGCGGTCGCCACCGGCCTCGGCAGCGAACTGACCGTGCCGATTGGACTCTCGTCGATTGGCGGGATTGTCGTGTCCGGTGTGCTGACGCTCATTGTGATCCCGCTCGTCTTCCTCATTCTCAATCCGCCCAAGGGCGACAAGGCGCCCCCGATGGACAATGCCGCCAGGAACATCAGGCGGACAAGCACGCGGCTGTTCAGGAAGGAAACGTCCCGGACCACGCCGGAGGCGTAGAACGGAAAGAGGTGTTTTCCTGGTCTGATTCTATTCCCGATGCGGCAGTTGCCGCCGCCGTCCGGCCGTCGGGTCGGACGGCGCTTTTTTGACAGCGGTGGATTTCTTGTAGGTCTGGAGGATGTCCCAGAGGCGTTCCGCCGTTTTCTGGAGGGTGGCGGAGAAGCGGGCGTTTTCACTGGCCTGGTCGGCGTTTTCGAGGGCGACGGTGCGCACCTGGGTCAGGCCGGCGACCATTTCCGACAGGGCGGCCAGTTGATCGCCCGAGGACTTTTTCACCTCGTCCATCCGGTCGGTGAGGCGGTCGAGGGCGGTGGCGATGGCGTCGAGGGCGGCGCCGGTGCGGGTGCCCATTTCGGCGCCCCGGGTGGCGTTTTCCGTCGAGACCGCCAGCATTTTGCCGGTTTCCGTCGCCGAACTGGCGCTCCGCTGGGCCAGGCGGCGCACCTCTTCCGCCACGACGCTGAAGCCCCGGCCGTGCTGGCCGGCCCGGGCCGCCTCGACAGCGGCGTTGAGGGCGAGGAGGTTTGTTTGGAAGGCGATGCCGTCGATGGTTTTCATGATGGTCGTGATGTGTTCGGCCGACTGGTTGATGTCCCCGAGGACGTTGTTCATAAGGGCCATGTCGGTGGTACCGGCGAGGGCGTCGGACCGGGCTTCCTGGAGGGCGTGGGCGGCGTTTTCGACAACCGTGACATTGGTCTTCGCCTTGTCGTGGATGGTGCCGGCGCTGGCGGCGAGGTTGTCGACGACGGTGCCCTGTTCCTCGGAGACGGCGGACAGGCGGGAACTGGATTCCGAGACCTGGATGGAAACGTCGGCGAGTTCGTCGGCGGCGGTGGCGACCTGGTCGAAAACGCGGCGGAGCGTTTCGAAATTTTCCGCCGCCTCCCGCTCCCGCGTCTTCAGGGTGAGGGCCATGTCGTTCAGGGCGCGGACGAGAATGCCGGTTTCGTACTGGTTCGGCTCGTCCATCCTGACGCCGAATTCGCCGTCCCGCACCGCCAGGGCGAAGGAGGCCGCCGTCCGTATCGGTTTGGACAGCCGCCGCGCCGCCGCGATGGCGACGGCGACAAACACCATCGCCGCGACGAGAAGTATCAGGAGCTGGATGGCGGCGTGCCGGTAAATCGGCGCCATGAACATCTTTTCCCGCATGATGGTGAGGACGAACCAGCCGGTCGTCTCCAGCGGGCGGTAGGACAGGAGTATCCATTCGTTCGCGTCCATGGCCGGCGACTGGATGCGGAGGGCGCCCGGATTTCCGGCAGCCAGTTCGGACCGTAGGGTGCGCCAGGCGCCAACCGCTTCGCCGGACGTCGGGATGTTTTTCGGATCGAAGAGGGTGGCCCGCGATTCCACTAGGTTCCGGTTTTGGCTGGCGACGAAATGGCCGTCCCTGTCGATAATGGCGCAGTAGCCGTATTGGGCCAGAACGCCGGGAACCCGGGCGATAAAGCTGTCGAGCCAGCCGGTGGCGACATCGATGCCGACAACGCCGGCAAACCGGTTGTTCTTGTAAAACGGCACCGAATAGGTGGAGAGGAAGGTGTTGCCGGCGCCTTCGTCGAAATAGGGTAGGGTCCAATTGCTCCGGCCGGTATCCCGGGGCGTGGTGAACCATTCGGTCCGGTATTCGTGTTGGGTGTA
>JAJBTL010000277.1 GCA_020860865.1 Planctomycetota bacterium
ATTCAAAAGTTTATAACCTATTGTTTACGCCGCCTGATTCCAGGCCTCTCAATTCACTATCCCACTATTTCAGGTACGTTCCAGCGACGCTCATGCTGTCGCCGGGGATACTGTGTCATATTTGATTGTGGCCCTTGATGGGGGAGTCCGAGACACCATAGAGCCATCGCGAAATCACGTTTCTTAACGGCATGAAACATACAGGCAGAGGCATTCCCGAGTCGGTCGGGAGCGTGCCGTGCGGAGCTTTGACCTGAAGCTGGTTCAAACCTCGGGATTGTCGTCGAATAATACGCCGCGAGGCGATTGCACCGACAGGGACGGCGGCGATACGGAGGTATGAATCGGCTTCGAAACAGGAGATCAGGGATGCGTAGATTACCGAAAATGCTACTGTGTGCCGCCATCGTCGTCGCCGCCGGATGTTTTGCCGCCGTCGCCGCGGACGACCCGACGGATCAAAGCAAGCTTATCCGCCCGGTGGACAAGACGCTCAACTTCGTTTTTATCCCGAAACTGATCCATCCCTGGTACGACACGGTACGCCAGGGCGCCGAATACGCGGTCGAGGAGTTCAAGGCGCAGGGCATAAACATCAACGTCCGCTTCGACCCGCCGCCGGTCGCCGACCTGAATGAACACATCAAGAAAATCGAATCCGCCATCAGCGCCCGCCCGGACGGCATCGCCGTCGCCGCCCTTGACCCGGCCGCCAACGCCCAGGTCATCGACGACGGACTCGCCGCCGGCGTCACCATCTTCACCTTCGACACCGATTCGCCCGCCTCCAAGCGGCCCTGCTACGTCGGCCACAACCGGGACGAAGACGACGGCTACATGCTTGGCGAATACCTGGCGGAACGCCTCGGCGGCAAAGGCAACATCGGCGTCCTGACCGGTTCCCTGACGGCGCCGAACCACGTCGGCCGGACCAAAGGCTTCCGCCGCGCTATCGGAAAATACCCGGACATCAAAATCGTGTTTGAACGGTCGGAAAACGACGATTTGCAAAAAGCGGAAGAACTCACGGAAAACGCCCTCCAGGCGCATCCGGACATTGTCGGCTTTTTCGCCTGCAACCCGTCCAACATCGACATCGGCCGCGCCGTCCGGAACGCCGGGCTGGCCGGGAAGGTCGTCATCGTCGGCATGGATCTCCTGGACGAAACCATGGAACTGATGGAAGAAGGCGTTCTCGATGCCGTCGTCACCCAGCGGCAATGGGAAGCCGGCTACTGGACTGTCGTCTACCTGACCCGGAAATATCAGGGCCACACCTTCCCGGCCGAACACCAGACCGGATCCCGGTTGTTCACCAAGGACGACTTGTAGAACTTGCACCAAGGTTCAACTACGTCTTTCATGAATGAGAAATTTAGATTTTTTCTCAATGCACTTTGGCGTTATTTAGATTTTCCCCTTTCAGGGAAAGGGCGTTTCCACCCGTAGCCACACGCGCCCTTTCCCTTTTTCTAAAATCACCCGAGGCCAATGCCGTGGTTGAGTCCGTCACACCCGCTCTCGCGGTCGAGTCGATAACCAAGCGCTTTCCCGGTTCGCTTGCTCTTGACCAGGTTTCCCTGGCCATCTGCCGTGGGGAAATCCGCGCCCTGATCGGCGAAAACGGCGCGGGGAAAAGCACGCTCATGAATATTATCATGGGCCTGTTACAACCCGATGGCGGGCAAATCTATCGGAACGGCGCGGCGGTCGATGTGCCGAGTCCCCTCGCCGCCCAGGCCCTCGGCCTCGGCATGGTGCCCCAGGAACTGAACCTGGTGCCGCACTTGTCCGTGACGGAAAACATCAACCTCGGCGCCCTGCCCGGCAGTCGCGTCCGCGTCGACTGGCTGTCGGCCCGGCGTCGGGCCGAGGACATCCTCGCCCGCATCGGCGCCCACGTCGATCCACGGAGCCGCGTCTCCAGCCTCAGCATGGCCCAGCGGCAACTGGTGCAGATTTCCCGCGCCCTCGTCTTTGGCGCTGAAATTATGATTTTCGACGAACCGACGGCCAGCCTTACCCACGCGGAGACGGACAAGCTGTTCGGCCTTATCCGCGACTTTCGTGACGGCGGCGGTTCTGTTTTCTATATTTCGCACCGGTTGGAAGAGATACGCGACCTGACCGATTCCATCACCGTGCTCCGAGACGGTAAAAAGGTGGCGGACTGCCGCACCGCCGACACAACGATAAAGGACATGATCCGTCACATGGCCGGACGCGATGTCGACGCCGCCGTCCGCGACCGCGCCGTGGCGAACGGCGAACCCATCCTCCGCGTCGAAAACCTCGGCCGCGACGGTGAATTCTCCGACGTTTCCTTCACCCTCCACCAGGGCGAGGTCCTCGGTTTCGCCGGGCTGGTCGGGGCGGGACGGACGGAACTCATGCGCTGCATCTGCGGCGACAGCCGGGCCGAGGCCGGGCGCGTTCTTCTTCAGGAAAACGGCACGCTCGTGGAAATGCGGTTCCATCATCCCCGGGACGCCATCCGGGCCGGCCTTGCCTATGTGCCGGAAGAGCGGCGCAATTTGGGAATTTTCCCGCAACTCGGCGTTGGCGAAAACATGGTCATGCCGGCGCTCCGGATCTATTCCCGTGGCGGCGTTACCCTGAACCACGGGCGGCTCCGGGATGTCGCGGCGCGGTATGTCAGGGAAGTCGGCGTGAAGACCGCCGGATTGTCCCAGTGCATTCAAAACCTGTCCGGCGGCAATCAGCAAAAAGCCATTATCTCCCGCTGGCTCATAAACGGCTGCCGCATCCTCGTCCTCGATGAACCGACGCGCGGTATCGATGTCAATGCGAAAGGCGAGATTTACGCCCTGCTCCGCTCGCTTATCCGGGACCGGGGGTTGTCGGTGATTGTCGTCAGTTCGGAGCTTCAGGAACTTCTCGACGTCGCCGACCGCATCGTCATCATGCACGAAGGCCGGGTCAAGGGCGAGGTCGTCCCCGGCTCCGACACCACCCAGGAACAGATTCTCCGCCACGCCCTCGACGGCGAAACCGTCGGCGCCGGGTAGGCTCTTGTCTTGCATCACCGCAGAGGAACTTTGATGAACGATTCCCATTCGACCAGCCCGCTCCGTCGGCTTTTCGCTTTCCGTGAAAGCGGAATCCTCCTTGGGCTCATTGTCCTCTGCCTGCTCCTGGCCCTGTTCACGACCACCTTTCTCACCCGGTACAACCTCGCCACCGTCGCCCGCCAGGCCTCGTTTGTCGGCATCGTCGCCTTCGGCCAGACCCTTGTCCTCCTCACCGGCGGGATTGACCTGTCGGTCGGATCGATGGCCGGCCTGTCCGCCATCCTTTGCACCCTCCTTATGACAACCGCGAAACTCCCCGCCGAAGCGGCGATTTTTCTCGGCATCTGCATCGGCACCGGATTCGGATTCCTGAACGGCATCCTGGTCGCCAAGGCGAAAATCAACCCGTTCATCGTCACCCTGGCAATGGGGGAAATTTTCGCCGGCGCCATCCTTGTCATCACGGAAGGCTACCCCGTCCTCGGCTTGCCGAAGTCGTTCCGCTTCCTTGGCCAAGGGACGCTGTGGTCGATTCCGATACCGATTCTCGTCATGGTGGCGGCGGCGCTCGTCCTCTCGTACCTTCTCCGGAACACTCCGTTCGGCCGGGGCATCTACGCCATCGGCGGCAACCGGAACGCGTCGCGGCTGGTCGGCATCCGGGTGGACCGGTCCATCATCGCCGTCTACGCCTTGTCCGGTCTTCTCGCCAGCCTGGCCGGGATTATTTACGCGAGCCGCATCAACGCCGGACAGGCCACCATCGGCGCCAGTTGGGTCATGCCCTGCATCACCGCCGCCATCATCGGCGGGACATCGCTGTCGGGCGGCGAAGGGAGCATCGCCGGGACGCTCCTCGGGTCCCTGTTCATGGGCGTACTGGCGAACGGCATCGTCCTCGTCGGCGTGACGTCGTATTGGGAACGTATCATCATCGGCGTGGTCGTCATCCTGGCGATGATTATCGACGTGCTGCGGGACCCGGCGCACCCGCTCCGCGCCCTGTTCCCCGGCCTGTCGCGACCGGCGACATGACTGTCGCGTCCGCCATCCGGTCCATCACGAACGCGTTTGTTCGGCTTACATAGAGCACCGCATTGTCGTAAAAAAGTCAGGACATAACCAATGTACGATGTCATCATCCTCGGCGCCGGCCCGGCCGGCTACGTGGCGGCCGAACACGCCTCCGCGATGGGTAAAACCGTGCTGCTTGTCGAGCAGGACCGCCTCGGCGGCGTCTGTCTGAACCGGGGCTGCATCCCGACGAAAAGCTTTCTCCACGCCGCCAAACTGTACAACCACGCCCGCCACGGCGGCGTTTTTGGCGTAGTCGCACCGGATGCGCTATTTGACTACGGAATCATGAAAACACGCACCGAAGCGGTGCAGGAGCAACTGCGGAACGGCATCGCCTTCATGATGAAGCGGGGCAAGGTGGAGGTGGTCCAGGGCGTCGCCCGGATTGTCGGCCGGAACCGCGTCGCGGTCGGCGGCACCGACTACGCCGGGACGAACATCCTTATCGCCACCGGATCGCGGCCGGCCGTGCCGCCGATTCCCGGCCTCGCGGACAACCCGGCCGTGGTCGATTCGACCGCCCTCCTTCAGGCGGACACGGTGGCGGACAGTCTCGCCGTCATCGGCGGCGGCGTCATCGGTGTTGAATTCGCCTGTTTCCACGCCCTTCTTGGGAAATCGGTAACGGTCCTGGAAATGCTTCCCACCCTGTGCGGGCCGGTGGACCGGGACGTCGCTCGGGCGGTCCAGAAAAAGCTGGAACAGCTCGGCGCCAGCGTCCACGTCGGCGCCACGGTGGATCGGGTCGACGGTGGCACGGTATTTTTCAGGGACAAAAAAGGCATTGGGCAAAGTGTCGCGGCGGAGCGGATTCTCGTCGCGGCCGGACGAAAACCGAACCTGGAAGGCTTCGGCCTGGACGCTCTCGGACTCGACGTGACGGCGCGGGGCATAACTGTCAATGACCGGGCCGAGACGTCCGTCCCCGGTGTCTATGCGGCGGGCGATGTCACCGGCCGCATTCAGTTAGCGCATTTTGCATCGCGCCAGGCGACGGTCGCGGTCCATGCCATGTTCGGCCGGGACGATATCTGCCGCGACGTCGCGGTGCCGGCCGTCATTTACACCGACCCGGAAGCGGCCGGCATCGGCCTGACGGAGCACGCGGCCAAGGAGGCCGGCATTCCAGTCCGCACGGTGAAAATGCCGCTGGCCGCTTCGGGACGGTTCGTGGCGGAGACGGATGGCGAGCAGGGATTCATCAAGGCGGTGTTGGCTGAAGACGGAAAAGTACTTGGGATGCACATTGTAGGCAGCTATGCATCAGAGATGATTGCGGCGGCGGCCATCATGATTGAATACGGTCTGACGGCGCAGGATGTCGAAAAGGTGATTTTCCCACATCCGACCGTAGCGGAAATTATGCGCGAGGTGATGTTTTTGTAGGCGGCATATTGGACACACAATTTCCTCGAGCTGTCCCCTGTGGCGCCCCCTTTGATTCCTCAACACCACAAGTC
>JAJBTL010000415.1:0-1858 GCA_020860865.1 Planctomycetota bacterium
CGGGCAGGACTTCCCGGAGCGCCTGGTCGAACACCGCGTCGTCGCCAGCCAGCGGCAACCCGGCGACCCAGCGCCGCGTGTGCCACCAGGCGCGGACCAGCCGGTACGTCAGGACCGCACCGACCGCGAGCCAGATGGCAATAAGGAACAGTTGATGGACAATCGCCTCGGGACCGACAAGAAGCGTGAGCGTCCTGAAGACAATGGCGGAAAAGATGCTCCCCACCGGCCCGGCGGCCAGGGGAAAACTGGCAACCACGGCGGCGAAAAGGAGCCAGTATTCATGCCGGCGGAGACGCGGATACAAATGGACCGCGCCAAGAATAAGGAGGACGGCGGCGGAAAACACCAGCGCCACGACCAGGGTGTAGTCGAAGGAAATGGGATAGAACTCATAGATCAATCGAAACGCTCTCATACACTATCACCCCCGTGTCCGGTGTTCTACCGCCCTGCCTCGCCGACGTCGTCGCCAGCGGCTTCAATGCGTTCGGCCCGGCCAAACGCATACCCGCCAAGCGATCCCCGCCACACAAAAATCAGGGAGTGGTTGGCTTTTGAGCCATCCGGCATTGTCACCACCCTGTCATCGCCCGCTTGTTGCCAATGCATGGAATCGGCCAGCTCCCGGCGGTATTCACTGTCGATTCCATAGCCAATCAGGCCGAATCCACCGACCACCGCCACAAACGCGGCAATGGCAACGCCGTCCCGAATCCACCGGGGACGTCCGCAACCGCTACCGACAATATGCTCAATCCTGGCCCGGACTTCGGTTTTCCGCTGGCCGGCAAAGCCCGGCGCCAACGACGCCTGAGCCGCCTGGGCCCGTAGTATCAATTCGGCATAGCGGAACGACCGGACACCGGCACAGGCCAGGACCGCCCGGTCACAGGCGATTTCCACACCTTCCTGAATGCGGACCAGGGCCCGGCGGGCGGCCGGCGTGAACCAGCCGATGCTCCGAAGCGCGGCCGCGAGGAGAAGCATCCAGGAATCACGGCGACGAAGATGCGAAAGTTCGTGCAGGTAGACAAGGCGCCGTTCCTCATCGGAGTACTCACCACTGAATCCGTCCGGCACCAGGACAACGCGCTTCCACAATCCCCACGACGCCACCACGCCGCCCGGTCCGCTCCGTTTCAAAACGACTCGCCGCCCGGCCGGCACCACTGTCAGCGCCTCCCGGAAAACCGGATCCGTGTCCTCCGGCAAGCGTTGAACCCAGCGGCTCAGGCGCCACCATTCCTTGAGAAGACGAAAGCACAAAACCGCCGCCGTCGACGCCCAGCCGGCAACCGACAAATATATGCATATGGTGACGGCCGTGTTGTACGGATATGGTTGTATACGATACAGCAAGGCCGAAAAACTGCTGCCCGCCACCGTGAACACCATCGGTAGGCTGAGAAGACCGGCAACGAGAAGAACGCGGTACTCGTACCGGCCCAGGCGCGGCACAAGTCGAACCGTCAAACGAATCAGCACGTACATGATGGTGAACAGCATCGCGGCCGTGAAGACGATGTCAAACATGATTGGAATCGATTGAATAATGCCCAGGAGGACACCCATTCCCCTTATCTCCTCTACGGAATCTTGAATTCGCCGCAAAACCTGACATTATCGTTTCGCCATCACGTAAAGACGGGCCCGACCACACCCTCGTCCGCGACGCCGAACCACGGATATTCGTTCAATGCTACAGAGTTGGACCACAATCGTAAATGGTTTATTGTGCCGAAACAGACCTCATACGACAAGAAAAAAGGCGCAGCCCAAACGGGCGCGCCTTTATCTGCTCTCAGAAAACTGTTATAAAATTCGGATCGTCGTGCCAGACGAGGAAAAAATGGTG
>JAJBTL010000415.1:1868-5554 GCA_020860865.1 Planctomycetota bacterium
TGGCCGGTAGTTTTGGCCAAAAAACGTCCCGAGAGCCATTTTTGACGACGTATGGCGCGATAAGACGATTTTTAAAACACTTTATCAAGGGTAATCAGTTCCGTCCTACCAGGCGAAGTGGGCAAACGCCTTGTTCGCCTCGGCCATGCGGTGGGTGTTTTCCCGGACCGTCATCGCTGCGCCTTCGCGCTTGAACGCGTCGAGGAGTTCGTTGGCGAGGCGTTCCATCATCGGCCGGCCTTTTTTCTTCCGGCTGGCGTCGAGGACCCAGCGGATGGCCAGGCTCTGCTGACGGTTCGGCTTGACCTGAACCGGCACCTGGTAGTTGGCGCCGCCGACGCGGCGGGACTTGACTTCCACAATCGGCTTGACGTTGTTGATGGCGGTCTCGAACACCTTGACCGGCGATTCGTCCGGCAGCCGCTTGGCGATAATGTCCATGGCGCCGTAGAAGATCGCTTCGGAGGTGGATTTCTTGCCATCGTACATGAGGCAGTTAATGAATTTTGAAACCAGCAAGGAACCGTAACGCGGATCCGGCTTGACACCGGGACCGGTGACATTTGTGCTTCGTACTGACATGTTTTTCCCCAATTCTAGTGGCGACGGCAAAGCCGCGCCGGAATTCGTCGTTTTTTTCGCAGGTATTATTTCCCGTTCCCGGTCCGCAGTCCGAAAAGACGGAACCTGCACTCCGGAACGCACCCGCGATACCAGGGATACTCAAGCCGCCGCGCGGCCTGCAGTCTCGAGAGGTATTTCTCGGTGGTACGTTTACTTCTTCGGCAACTTGGCGCCGTACTTGGAACGCTGCTGGCGGCGGTTTTCAACGCCGGCGCAGTCGAACACGCCACGGATGATGTGATAGCGGACACCCGGAAGGTCGCGGACACGGCCGCCACGGATAAGCACGATGGAGTGCTCCTGGAGGTTGTGGCCTTCGCCCGGGATGTACACGGTCACTTCTTTCCCGTTCGTCAGACGAACACGGGCAATCTTACGAAGGGCCGAGTTCGGCTTCTTCGGCGTCGTCGTCTTCACCTGAATGCAGACGCCCTTACGCTGCGGGCATGATTCAAGAACCGGCGACTTCGACTTGTACTTCGGCTGCTTGCGGCCCTTGCGGACCAATTGATTGATTGTAGGCATGCCTTCACTGAATCCTTACAGAAAGTTGTACTTCCCCACGCCGCCCAACCCAACGGCTTCAACAAACACGGCAAACACACTTTATAGAAAATCTCTCCGAGAGGCGGCAGCCACCGCCGCCTCCGGGAATAGAGACTGATAAAGGATCAGAGTATACGTCCGTCACTCTGGTACCGCAACATCTTTCCGGAAAATTTACCGGGAACCGCAAACACTCTGAGAACGCTTCGGTCTCTGGCCAGCTTTTCCCGCCGGCACGGCCGGCTTACACATTCAGCATGTTTTCGAGATCGGCGCCGATTTCGTCCTCGGGCGCCAGATCGTCGGATGCTTCCTGACGGGGCAACGGCTGGGTGCGGATATTGGATTTCCGCAACTGCGGGAAGCCGGTGCCGGCCGGAATCATGCGGCCGATGAGGACGTTTTCCTTGAGGCCCCGGAGGCTGTCGCGGCGTCCGGCGATGGCGGCGTCGGTGAGGACGCGGGTCGTCTCCTGGAAGGAGGCGGCGGCCACGACGGACTCGGATGACAGGCTGGCCCGGGCCACACCCTGCAGGACGCCGACATACTTGGCCGGCGCGCCGCCCTTGGCCTGGACGTCCCGGTTGACCTTGGTGATAAGCGACTTCGAGACAGCGTTGGTGAGGAGAAGCTGGGTGTCGCCCGGTTCCTCGATTTTCACCTTGTTCATCATCTGCCTGATGATGATCTCGATGTGTTTGTCGTTGATACGAACGTTCTGGGCCCGGTAGACCTTCTGGATTTCTCCGAGGAGGTAGTTCTGGAGCGCCTCTTCGCCGGAGATGGCGAGGATGTCATGCGGGACAAGCGGTCCTTCCACGAGCGGTTCGCCGGCCTTGACGCGGTCGCCGGCGTGAACGCGGATGTGCTTGCCCTGCGGCACCAGGTGGTCGAAAATCTGGCCACTGTCCGACTTGACATTGATCTGCCGTTTGCCCCGGCGGCGATCGCCCAGTTCGACAATGCCGTCGACTTCGGCCATGACGGCCGGGTCCTTCGGCTTCCGCGCTTCAAACAGTTCGGTGACGCGCGGCAGACCGCCGGTGATGTCCTGGGTCGTGCCCATTTCCCGGGGAGTACGGGCCAGTTCTTCGCCAGCCTCGACAAAGTCGCCCTCGTTGACACGAAGGTGGGCCTTTTCCGGGACGGAGTAGTAGGCGAGGATGGACTCGCGGTCCTCTCCGAGGATAAGGATCTGCGGCTGCAGGTCGCCCTTGTGTTCCAGAATAACCATACGTTCGTAGCCGGACGCGTCCGCTTCGACGCGCATGGTCACGCCTTCGACAATATCCTCGAAGCGGATATAGCCGGACTTTTCCGACAGGAGCGGCGTGTTGTACGCGTCCCAGTTCGCCAGGGCCTGGCGCGGCTTGACGACGTCGCCTTCCTTGACCCGGAGGATGGTGCCGGCCGGGATGTCCATCGGCTCGCCGATTTCGCGGCCGCGATCGTCGCAGACGATGATGGCGCCGTTCCGGTTGAGAACGACGGGGACGCGGATGTCCTTGCCCTTTTCGTCCTTCCTGACCGATTCGACCACCTTGAGGTTGTCGAACTTGATATGGCCGCCGACGTCGGCGCGGATTTCCGATTCACGAACCGCGTGCTTGGCGATACCGCCGATGTGGAACGTCCGCATCGTGAGCTGCGTGCCGGGTTCGCCGATGGACTGGGCGGCGATGACGCCGACCGCCGTCCCCGGTTCGACAGTCTTGCCGGTGGACAGGTCCATGCCGTAGCACTTGGCGCAGATACCGTGGGTGCATTCGCAGGTCAACGGACTGCGGACGCGGATCTTCCCGAGGTCCAGTTCCTGGATGCGCCGGGCGGCGACGCGGTCGATGAGTTGGCCCTTTCCGACGACAAGTTCGCCGGTGAGGATGTCGGCGATGTTGTCGCAGGCGACGCGGCCGAAGACGTTATCCGCGAGGCTGACTTCCTCGTGTTCGCCGGCGATGACCGCACCCTTGGCGACGCCGTTCACCGTGCCGCAGTCGATTGTCGTGATGGTGGCGTCCTGCGCCACTTCGACAAGCTTACGGGTGAGGTACCCGGAGTCGGCCGTCTTCAACGCCGTATCCGCGAGACCCTTACGGGCGCCGTGGGTCGAGGAGAAGTATTCGAGACCCCGGAGGCCTTCCCGGAAGTTCGCCCGAATGGGCGTCTCGATGATTCGGCCGTTCGGCTTTGTCATAAGGCCACGGAAGCCGGCAAGCTGACGAATCTGCGTCGTCGAGCCTCGGGCGCCGGAGTCGAACATCGCCCAGATCGGGTTCAGATACGGAATGCCGTCCCGACTGGTGTGCGATTTCAGTTCTTTCAGAAGATCGACGGTGATGGCCTCGGTAACGTGGGTCCAAGCGTCGACGATCTGGTTGTAGCGTTCGCCGTCGGTGATATCGCCCATCTGGTGGGCGTCTTCGATGACAGCGACCTTTTCCTCGGCGGCGGCGATGATCTGCGCCTTCGACGGCGGCGTCCGGAGGTCGTAGGTGGAGAAGGACAGGCCGGACAGG
>JAJBTL010000007.1 GCA_020860865.1 Planctomycetota bacterium
CCCGTAACGGCGGTGCGCCGCGGCGATGGCGGTCCGGATTGTTCCGACCGCGCCGGTTGCCGGCGCCTCTTTTTTATGTTCGAAGGAACCGCGACACTATCATGGACACCAAGTCAATCAGGAACTTCTCCATTATCGCCCATATCGATCATGGAAAATCCACCCTGGCCGACCGCATTCTTCTCCAGACCGGACTGGTGACGGAACGGGAGTTCCGCGCCCAGTTCCTGGACGATATGGATCTGGAACGCGAGCGCGGCATCACAATTAAAGCCCATCCGGTCACCGCCGACTTCAAAAGCGCCGACGGCAAGACCTATCAGATTAACTTTATCGACACGCCGGGGCACGTCGATTTTTCCTACGAAGTATCCCGGTCGCTGGCCGCCTGCGAAGGCGTTCTCCTCGTCGTCGACGCCGCGCAGGGTATCGAGGCCCAGACCGTCGCCAATACCTACCTCGCCATCAACAACGACCTCACCATCATTCCGGTCGTCAACAAGATCGATCTCCCGGCCGCCATTCCGGACGCGGTCTGTGAAGAACTGGTGGCCTTTCTCGGCTGTGCGCCGGATGAGGTCCACTACGCCAGCGCCAAAACCGGGGAGGGCATTCAGGGCATTCTCGAGGAGATTGTCAAAACCATCCCGCCGCCGACCGGCGATCCGGAAAAACCGTTCCGCGCCCTTATTTTCGACTCGGTGTACGACGACTACCGGGGCGTCATCACCTATCTCCGCGTCATCGACGGCTCGGTGAAAAAGGGCGACAAGGTCGAAATGCTGTCGAACGGCAAGGTCTACGAAGTGACCGACCTCGGTATTTTCGCGCCGAATATGAAACAGGCCAAGGGCCTGTCCGCCGGACAGGTCGGCTATGTCGTCGGGAACCTGAAGGATATCCGCGCCGTCAAGGTCGGGGGCACGCTGGCCCAGCCGGGCGGCGGCGTGGAGCCGCTCCCGGGCTATGTCGAGCCGAAAAGCATGGTCTACTGCGGCCTTTATCCGTCGTCGACGGAGAATTTCGAAAACCTCCGGAAGGCCCTCGACCGACTGGCCCTGAACGACGCGTCGTTCAACTATATCCCGGAAAGTTCCACCGCCCTCGGCCACGGTTTCCGCTGCGGCTTTCTTGGCCTCCTCCATATGGAAATCGTCCAGGAGCGGCTGGAACGGGAAAGCGACCTCGACCTCGTCAAGACGGCGCCCAACGTCACCTACGAGGTTCTCCGGACCGACGGGACCATATCGGAAGTGCATTCGCCGGCCGACGTGCCGGACCCGTCATTTATCGAGGAAATCCGGGAGCCGATTGTCAAACTGGAGGTGATGGTGCCGAAGGAGTTCATCGGCGCCGTCATGACATTGGCGGAAGAACGTCGGGGCATGCACAAAGGCCTCGAGTACATCGGCGGCCGTCGGGCGCTCCTCCATTACGAAATCCCGTTTGCGGAAATCGTCTTCGACTTTTACGACAAGCTGAAGAGTTCCACCCGGGGCTACGGCACCATGGACTACGAGTTCATCGGCTACCGCGCCGCCGATCTCGTCAAGGTCGACATCCTTATCCACGGCCAGCCGGTGGACGCGCTGTCCATCATCTGCCTCCGGGAAAAGGCCGACATCCGGGGCCGGAAGATCCTCGCCCGGCTCAGGAAGGAAATCCCCAAGCACATGTTTCAGGTGGCCTTGCAGGCGGCGGTGGGCGCCCGGATTGTCGCCCGGGAAAACATCAGCCCGTACCGGAAGAACGTCCTGGCAAAGTGCTACGGCGGCGATGTGACGCGAAAGCGGAAGCTTCTCGAAAAGCAGAAGGAAGGGAAGAAGCGCATGCGCGCCATCGGCAACGTCACCGTGCCGCAAAAGGCGTTCCTCGCCGTCCTGGAGACGCGCGAGGACGAGTGATGAAGATTATTGTATTCCAGGCTTTGTTGCGAGTTTGGCCCTGACCCGCGTCCAGCAAGGAAAAATGGCCCGGCGGCAAGTTTTTTGCTCCGGCGGTCTGAAGTAAAAGGACCTGCGAGAGGGCATTTTGACGCCGCTGGCGCGGAGTCTCGGCTAAACTACAAACGAAGCTTAATAACCGGATAAAAAAAACACGACCACTGCGGTCGTGTTTTTTTTAAGTCCATTGGCTGTCATCTCCGCCGGTGCGGCGGCGTATACGGCGGGTCCTCGCCGCCGACTTTCCGGACCGCTTTTACAGGCCGGCGGCGGCGGCGATTTCTTCAAGCATTTTCATGCCTATCGCGTCCAGGTCGTCTTTGCACTTTTTGGTCTTTTGGGAATCGACGTCCAGTGACTCGATGACGGAATCAAAGTTCTCCAGAAAGACCGTGTCGTTGTCGGGAGCCTGTGCATCTATCAGGATGGCATAGCCGCCACTCATGAAGGCGGAGGCGCAGCCGACCGCCTCCTTGCCGTTCAGCCGTGTGGTGTAGGTGGCACTGAGGACCCCGCCGTCCTCTTCAACCTCATCCACGTCGCCCGACCCCAGAAGCGCGAATTTGGCCGCCACATAGGCGCCAATAAAACCGTCGAGATCGCCCGCTTCGACGTGGGGATTGGGGGAGTGGATAAGGACGTGGGACTCCATATTCTGACGGGGCGAGATGGTAATCCCGGTGTAGGATTCCTCGTCACCCACGACGATCCACCCGGAAGACACCGAAAACGTGTAGATGCCGTCGAGGTACGTATACTCCTCCCTTTCACCCGCGAAAGAGGAGACTGAAACCAGCAGTGCCGCACACAGAGCTACCATGACTTTTTTCATAATTTCACCCTTTTTCTTGTCTTCGAAACAGATAAACAATGGTGCTCGAAGCTGTTCTCTAGCTTCGGATCGTCGTCGTAGACGAGGAAAAAAGGGCGGCCGGCTTGTTTTTTGCCCGGTATTTTGGGCGGAAAATATGCCGAGAGGCCATTTTGACGAAGTATACGGCGGCGATACGAGGTTAGAGACGCTTCTCCTCAAAACCACGACGAACGCATGCCTCCAAAAAGGACGACGACAGCGAATGGTGAACCGTCTGGTGCCACGGGCCCTCTCTCCATCTCCCGTGTATCTCTTAAGGGCCTACGGTCCCACATCGTTGTCGCCATCCAGTACGTATGAAAGCGCCATTCCGGCAACCGGAATCAGCCGGTTCGCTCCACCTGAGTGAATTCTAAAGTGAGAACATACGCGCTTCCAATACCAACCGGTTGGCAAGGAAAAACCACACATCATTGTTACAGTGTAACAACGCTGTTCATCCTCTAAAGACGGTATTTATAATGGATTACAGAGATGTAAAATAGACCCGGGTCTGGCGGCGGTCGTCACTGTTTTGACCATGTTTCGAGAGGGTGGGACCTGAGAAAGTGGAGATATCATGTGCCTATAGGACATGGGAATGCGTAACGCTTGGCGAGATAGGTGGTTAGGCGAATTCAGGGGATAATGGGTGGTCTGCCGAGTTTTTTTCCTGAGACGCCCGTTCTCTCCTTGGCTAGAGGGAAATCACGCAGGAATGTTACATGTAACAATCATCGTGGTTACATCGTAAAAATTCTAGGAAATTAAGGAGTTATGGAAATTTCGGTGCCTGTCGGACCTCTCTTGCATTTCAGGTGGGAATGGTTTAGGCTGTGTTTATGGTTTAGCCGCGACTCCGCGCCAGCGGCGCCAATATGTCACTCTCGCAAGTTTGCTCCTGAACGCCAAAGCAAAAACCTGTTGGCGGGCCAATTATCCTTGCTGGACGCAGGGCGGGGCCAAACTACAAACAAAGCCTGGTAGCAAAGTGCAACCCTTACACCTGGAGTGAAACATGAGTCATGTACCGTCCTGGCTGGCCTGCCTTGGCATGGTTCTGTACCAGTTCCATGCGACGCAATCCATTCAACTGATGCTGGCGAGTAAATTTCTCCCGGAAGAAATGTATCTTGCCGCTGTCGGGTACTGTTTTGGGATAATGGCGGGATGGTGTACCGTGTCGGTCGTGACCAGGAGGGACGCCACCGCCATCATGGCCGGTCCGTCGAGTGGTGCGACTGCGCGGTTTGCCGTCCTCGCCGTTGTCGCCCTTGCCGTGTCCGGGATGCGGTGGTACCTGCTTGACGAATGGCAGTGGCCGGTGGCAAGGGGGGTGTTACAGGCGGGAAGCGGCTTTCTCCTGATGGTGACGCATTGGCTTTTTTTCTCCCTCGTGGATACTCGCTCCCGGGCCTCCCTGTACTGCGGCAGCCTGGCGGCTGGTTTCGCCCTGGCCGAGATACACTACCGCATTGTCTATACCGGACCCGGAGTCGCCGGCGCCGATGTCCATCTCCACAGGACCCTGATTTTTACAACGTTCGTCTATGCGTTGGTCCTCTGCGGCGGGATATGGATGACGATGCGGTCAATAGCGGCCGGGGAGGAAACCCGGGCCGAAGGCGCGGGAAGCGTCCGGACCGCCGGCTCCCTCGTCCTGTTACTGGTGGTCCTGTTCCTTCTCCATGGCATGGTGAACGGTGCGTTCCTGCCGTTCTATACGGTCAGCCGTGTTCAGGACAACCGCGTCGCCGCCACCGCCTTGACAGTTGTCGTACTTGGACTCGGCGCCCGGCTTTTTCGGCATGGCGTGTCCCGGTCATTCAGGCCGGTCGTTACAGTGTGCGGAATCCTCCATATGGCGATGGCGGTCTTTTCCATATTCTCGACCGACCTGTTTCTGGTCCGGAGCCTTCATGCCCTGATTGGCCCGGCACAGTATCTTTTCATCGCCATGGCGGTGTGTGTGCTGGCCGCGACGGCGCCCTCCCGGTGGCAGGTCGTGGCGGTAACCATCCCGTTTGCCCTGAAGGCGCTGGAGATCCTGTTTATCCCCTACCTTCTCGGAAGCGCCGGCGGGAAGGGCGAGGCGCTGCCGCTGGCGGCCATTCTGGTGGCTGTCGTTTTTTATGCGTTCGGCCGAAGAATCGCACCAGGACCGATTGCCGTTACCGAAGAGAGGCCCCGGGATTCCATTTCCCCTGATGCGGTGGCGGTGGACGACGATGCGACCGTGGCACGCCGAAAGGTCATACGGGAGTTGGGCGACCGTTATGGCTTTTCCGCCCGGGAGCGGCAGGTTGGCGAACTTCTCGCGTCGGGGATGGCCGCCGACCATATTGGCGGGACGCTTGGCCTGTCGACAAACACCGTCAATACCTATGTCAGGCGCATTGTCCTGAAAACAGGATGCGACGGGCGGCGCGGATTTGTCGCCCTGGTACGAGGTGGATTGGATGAATAAGACTGACGTTCCGGCCTTCATTGCGATGGCGCTGTACTGTTGCGGGTTCCTTGCCTCTTATGGACTCATGCAGTCCCGACCCGAACCGTTCACCGGGATAACAGCCGCCGGCCTTGCCCATCTCGTGAGTGTCATCGTCGTCTCGCTCATGCTGCCGGTTTTCCCCGCGGGCGGGAAAAAAGGCCGGATTTTTCTGGCGCTTTGCCTCATCCTGGGCGTGGCGGTCCGGGTGCCGGGGGTGGAGGGCTGGGTGAACGAGTGGCTGGTCCGAGCCACCGTCCTGGTGGGA
>JAJBTL010000156.1:0-1166 GCA_020860865.1 Planctomycetota bacterium
GTTGTGCTTGGTGAAGACGTCGAACATGCGCTGGTTGTCCTCGGCCGTCGGTTTTTTCCGGGTGGAGCGGAGCTGCGAGGCCGGGGTGAAGCTGATGTCCTGGAGGGTGGCGGCGGTCTGGGCCCGGAGGTCGACGAAGACCTCGTTCATGATGCCGTCGATACCGTTGATGGCGCCCCAGATGTCCTCGACATCCTGGGTGAGCATGAGGCCCTGGACAACGCCGACCCAACTGGCGTTGATGACGGCGGTGGGACCGCCCTGGGTGAAGATGACTGCCTTGCCTTTGATGGTGTCTGCCATGGGGGAACTCCTTCCGGTGATCCAGTAACGATGAAGAATTTCACAAGAAACCGCATTACAATGTAGAACCGCGACATTGTCAAAGAAAATTTTCCGTAATTCAATGAAAAGAGTTTTGGATATAATTACTTAATTTGGTAAGTGCCGCTTAAAAGCCGTTTTAGCATCTTTAGGATTCAAAAAGAATCATTTCGTTTAAAATCGCCGCGTTGACTCCGACCAAGTCGTGAGCAGAATGCCTGTCCGTAAAAAAGCCCCGCCGCAAGGACGGGGCTGTATTTATTGTGTTACTATACCGCTGGAACGCGTACCGTATGGGCCAAATTACATCATGCCGCCCATGCCGCCCATTCCACCCATGTCGCCCATACCACCCATGCCGCCTCCGGGGGGCATGGCCGGCTTCTTTTCCGGGATTTCGACAATGGCGCAGTCGGTGGTGAGGAGAAGGCCGGCGACGGACGCGGCGTTCTGGAGGGCGCAGCGGGTGACCTTCGTCGGGTCGATGACGCCCATCTTGACCATGTCGCCGTATTCGTCGGTGGCGGCGTTGTAGCCGAAGGAGTCCTTGCCTTCCGCCACCTTCTGGACGATGATCGCGCCTTCCTTGCCGCCGTTTTCGGCGATGGAACGGAGCGGGTAGGTGATGGCGCGACGGACGATGTCGACGCCGGTCTTTTCGTCTTCACCCTTGGTGTCGACGGTGTCGAGAGCCTTCAGGCAGCGGATGAGGGCAACGCCGCCGCCGGGGACGATGCCTTCCTCGACCGCCGCGCGGGTGGCCTGGAGGGCGTCTTCGACGCGGGCCTTCTTTTCCTTCATTTCAACTTCGGTGGCGGCACCGACGTTGACCTGGGCCACGC
>JAJBTL010000156.1:1176-5534 GCA_020860865.1 Planctomycetota bacterium
TTTCCCGGTCGTAGTCGGAGGTGGTGGCGTCGATTTCGCGGCGGATCTGTTCGATACGGGCCTTGACGGCATCGGATTTGCCGGCGCCTTCGATGATGGTGGTGTTGTCCTTGTCGACAACGATCTTCTTGGCCTGGCCAAGGGCGTCGATGTCGAGGTTTTCGAGCTTCATGCCGATGTCTTCGAAGACGGCGGTGCCGCCGGTGAGGACGGCGATGTCTTCGAGCATGGCTTTCCGGCGGTCGCCGTAGCCCGGGGCCTTGACGGCGCAGACGTTCAGGGTGCCACGGAGCTTGTTGACGACGAGGGTGGCGAGGGCTTCGCCGTCCACGTCTTCCGCGACGATGAGGAGGGGACGCCGCGACTGGGCAATCTTCTCGAGGATCGGGAGCATGTCCTTGACGGACGAAATCTTCTTTTCATAGAGGAGAATACAGGCGTTTTCGAGATCCGCTTCCATGTCCTCGATGGAGGTGACGAAGTGGGGCGAGAGGTAACCGCGGTCGAACTGCATGCCTTCGACGAGGTCGATGGTGGTGTCGAGGGCCTTGCCTTCTTCGACGGTGATGACGCCGTCCTTGCCGACCTTGTCCATGGCTTCGGCAATCTTGTTGCCGATTTCTTCGTCGCCGTTCGCCGAGACGGTGGCGACCTGGGCGATTTCCTTGTTGGCCTTCACCGGCTTCGAAATCTTCCGAAGTTCGGCGACGACCGTTTCGACCGCCTTGTCGATACCGCGTTTCAACGCCATGGCGCTGGCGCCGGCGGCGACGTTCTTCAGGCCTTCGTCGAAGATGGCTTCGGCGAGGACGGTGGCGGTGGTGGTGCCGTCGCCGGCGACGTCGGAGGTCTTGGAGGCGACGGACTTGACCATCTGCGCGCCCATGTTTTCGTACTTGTCTTCGAGTTCGACTTCCTTAGCCACGGTGACGCCGTCCTTGGTGACGGTGGGGGAACCGTAGGACTTTTCAATCACGACATTGCGGCCGCGGGGACCGAGGGTGACCTTGACCGCCTGGGCCAGCTTCTTTACGCCGGCGCGAATGCCTTCGCGGGCTTCGGAATCAAAAGCCAATTTTTTTGCTGCCATTGTTGATTATCTCCAAAATGAGTTTGTGGGAAAAACCGTTGTTCCGCATCGGAACGACCAGACCGCTCGGGAGAGTTCGACTAATCCCGAACGATGGCGAGGACGTCGTCTTCCGACATGATGAGGAATTCTTCGCCGTCGACCTTGATTTCGGTGCCGGCGTAGCTGGTGAAGAGGATGCGGTCGCCCTTCGAAATCTGCATCTGGGAGCGTTCGCCGGAGTCGTTGATGCGGCCGGGACCGACTTCGACGACGCGGCCTTCCTTCGGTTTTTCCTTGGCACTGTCCGGGAGGACAATGCCGCCCTTGGTGACTTCCTGGGCTTCGAGACGCTTGACGAGAATCTTGTCAGCGAGCGGTTTTACTGCCATAGCCAAATTCCTCCATTAAAAAATAGGCCCACTTCAAAAAATGGTACCACTCTACCTTTACCTAATAATTGACCATCATATGATTATGTGATATTCCGGACGATGGAAATAAAGCAATCCCCGGAAGCCAGGGATTGGTCGGAATTGCTAGTTATTGAAGCAAAACGCCTGCCATTCCTTCGGAAATTCCTGAGATTTATTTGAAAATATTCTAATATTGTATTTTATCGTGGGTTGTATAAAATGCCGTCTTCGCGGCATCTGGCGCCGGCACCGGGATGACGCGTCATTTTGACATGGTGTCAGTCACGCCGCCGGCTGGAAGGGACAGGGAATGCAGGTTGTTGTCAGTGATTTCGACGGGACATTGTACACGCGGCACCAGCTTATAGGCGACGTCATTCCGGCCGTCGACGCCTGGCGCCGGGCCGGGAACCGCTTCGGCATCGCCACCGGCCGGGATCTCAACATGATCCACGACGGCCTGCGGCGGACCGGCCTGGCGGTTGACTTTATTATCTGCCTGAACGGCGCCTACGCCGTCGGCATGGACGGGACCATTCTCCATAAAACCCTCCTGGACGACGACCTCGTCCCGGCCCTGGTCCGGCATCCGGCCGCCGCCGTCAGTACGCATATCCAGCTTTCCGGGGAATTTCTCACCAAGGCGGTGCTCCGGAAGGATTCATGGTTCACGAAAATCGGCATCGAGTTCGAATCGATCAGCGAGGACGAGGCGGTCCGCGCCACCGGCCTCGGCCAGATGAGCCTGGCGTTCCACACGGACGACGAGGCGCTGGCCTGGAAGGACAGGCTCGTGGCGGACTTCCCCGGCCGGCTGGCGGTTCACCCGAACCGCATCAGTATCGACATAAACGCCCACGGCGTGGACAAGGCGAACGGCGTCGACCGCCTCCGGGAGGCGATGGGCTGGGTGGACGTGCCGGTGAGGGTTATCGGCGACGGTTTGAACGATGTCGGAATGATTCGCCGGTTCGGCGGCTTTTCCCTGGACGACGCGCCGGAGACGGTCAGGGCGGCGGCGACGAAAGTGTACCCGGACGTTCCGGCCATGCTGGCTGAGTACATGGTCCACTAACGGGCGGCACGTTCGACCCGCGCCCGGTTGCCATGGATGCGGTTTCCCGTTACCATGATGGTTATTACGTGACGACGGCAGTGAATCTACCCATTTTCCACCCATTTCGTCCGACCGGACAGCGGCGGGCGAGGAAGGTTTATGTATGACAAAAGCGCGATTTCAAGCACTCTCAAAGGAGCGCCCGCTCCTTCTCGACGGCGCCACCGGCACCGAACTCTTCAAGCGCGGCCTGCCGCCCGGCGCGCCTCCGGAAAAATGGGTCCACGATCATCCGGACGTTATCCAGGGCC
This sequence comes from Planctomycetota bacterium, assembly GCA_020860865.1. Lineage (GTDB taxonomy): Bacteria > Planctomycetota > SZUA-567 > SZUA-567 > SZUA-567 > JAJBSZ01. The sequence continues at coordinate 4,030 of JAJBTL010000156.1, forward strand.
TGCACCGGGAATATATCGAGGCCGGCTCGGACATCGTCCTCGCCTGCACCTTTGGCGCCAACCGGGTCAAGCTGCGGGATCATCATCTCGAACGCGATGTCCGCGATCTGAACCGCGACCTTGTGCGGATTTCCCGGGTCGTCGTGCCGGAAGACCGCTTCCTCTTCGGCGACCTGTCGCCGACCGGACAGCTTATCGAACCGTTCGGGCCGTTTTCCTTCGAGGAGACGATAGACGTCTACAAGGAACAGGCCACCGCCCTCGTGGAAGGCGGCGTCGACGGTTTCATGATAGAGACGATGATAGACCTCCAGGAAACGCGGGCCGCCCTCATAGCGATCCGGGAAGTGGCGCCGGACCTGCCGGTCATCGCCGGCCTCACCTACGAGAAAAACGGAAAAACCATCGGCGGCACCACGCCGGAAGTCGCCCTCGCCACCCTTCAGGCCCTCGGCGCCGACGCTGTCGGCTGCAACTGTTCAACCGGGCCGGACGAGATGCTCGTCCTCCTGGAAGCCATGCTGCCGTTCGCCCGGGTGCCGGTGTTTATCAAACCGAACGCCGGCATGCCGCAGTTCGTCAACGGGAAAAACGTCTACAACCTTTCCCCGGACGACTTCGCCGCCGCCGTCCTCCGTGGCGTCGGCCTCGGCGCCGGCATCGTCGGCGGCTGCTGCGGCACAACGCCCGGCCACATCGCCGCCGTCCGCCGGGCCGTCGACGGTGCGCCGGATTCCTTCGTCCGTGAAACCCGGGAGAAACGGCTCGTCGTGACGTCGTCCCGGCTGCTGGTGGATTTCTCGCCGGTGGAAGGGCGTCCGGCACCGCTCCGGATAGTCGGGGAACGGATCAATCCGACCGGGAAAAAGGCATTTCAGGCCGAACTTCTCGCCGGAAAACTCGACCGCATCCTCGGCTTCGCGGATGAGCAGGACAACGCCGGCGCCGATCTCCTCGACGTCAATCTCGGCCTCGGCGGCATCGACGAAGCGGCCACGCTCCGCGCCGCCGTCGGCCTTCTCGCGCCGGCGACGCCGTTGCCCCTGGCCATCGACAGCGTCGACCCGGTCGCTATGGCGGGAGCGCTACGCCTCTATCCCGGCCGGGCGCTGGTCAATTCCGTCTCCGGGGAACGCGATCGCCTGGAAAAAATCCTCCCCCTCGCCGCCCGCTACGGCGCCGCCGTCATCGTCCTGCCGGTGGCGGACGGGCATATCCCGGATAGCGCGCCGGAGCGTCTGGCGCTCGTGGACGACATTGTCCGCCGGGCCGAAGCGGAAGGCGTCCTGCCGGAAGACATCATCGTCGACGGCCTGGCCATGACGGTATCCGCCGATCCGAACGCGGCCCTGTCCGCCCTCGAAACGTTGTCCGGCTGTCGCGACCGTGGCCTTGCCACCATCCTCGGCCTGTCGAACATATCCTTCGGCATGCCGGAGCGGAAATGGCTGAACGCCGTATTCATGGCCATGGCGATGGACCGGGGCCTCCGGGCCGTCATCGCC
>JAJBTL010000239.1 GCA_020860865.1 Planctomycetota bacterium
AAGCGGCACAAATCAATGTCATGTTTATTTTATCACTATATATAGTGTTTGTCATAGGTAGTCAACCAGGCCTCGCCCTCGCTAACCCATGACGCCGCAATGAATTTTTATCAACTCCGTTCGTATGAAGAAAAGAGAAAAAATAATATTTTTTCAGAAAAATTCTTGATACAAAACACGGTTTCAGTCGATTTTTTCAAGCATCGCCACCAATTTTTCATTGGCCGGTGTGGCCACTCCGAAGTGTTTTCCAATTTCGACTATTTTTCCGTTAATCTCTTGTATTTCAGTATGTTGCCGTTTTTTCAAAATATCCTGGCGCATGGAGAAAGAGGCCTCCGGAGCGCGTCCGGCCTGCCAGGCCATGATCTGTTTGACCAGGCGGTCGGGAAACATAAGGAGATAACGCATCTTTGATACGGGAAAGCCAGGAAGGTCAACAGGTTCCAAGCGAAGCCGCCGCATCAGGGCAAATCCCTCCCGGAGAGCCTGGACGCTGAGGCTGCCATATTCGGGATGCCGGAGGAGGTCGGCGCTGGACAAGCCGGTTATGGAATTGAGCGCGTTAAACCCAATATTCAGCATGAGTTTGGACCATTTGAGGCGTTGGCTGGCCTTGCCGCCGTGCACCCATTGGCATTCCATCCCGGTCCGGCTCAGAAGGTTCATCCACACGGTCCGGGCAATGTCCGGATCGCCCCGGTGGCGGGCGCCGGCAAGGCCGCCCCGGTCGTCCGGCCAGAGGCCTTTTCCGGGTTCGGCCAGTTCGAGGCTGGCGCAAATAGAACCGGCAACAATGGTGTGCTCCGGGAACATGGCGCCAAGCGCGTCTTCGTTTCCGATGCCGTTCTGAAGGCTCGTAATGACGGTCGTTTGCGGAATGTGCCCAATAAGCGGGGCAAAACCCTTGACCGTGTCGAAGCTCTTCAACGCCGCCACGACAAGGTGCGGATCGGTCGGCAGATCCTCCACCCGGTCGGCCCAGACCGTGTTCGCGTCCGTTGTCCTGGTGGCGCTCCCGGAAGTGAGGCGGAAGCCTTTCTCGGCCAGGAGAGGCTTGTATTCAGGCTTCACCAGGACGCCTGTTTTCACACCGGCAAACGAGAGAAGGGAGGCGATGGTGCCGCCGACCGCGCCGGCTCCGACCACCCAGGCCCGGCCGACCTGTTTCCCGGCTGTTTCGACCGCGCCGGCGGCGTGGCGGCGGAGGTTGACGGCGGTCTGCTCCGGCGCTTCGAAAAGGAGGGTATGGGCGGCGTCCGGGATGACCTCCACCATCGCCCCGGCCCGGCCGGCCAGGTCGGCGGTGGGCTCGTTTTCAACAATGCGGTCCTTGCCGGCGAGGAGGCAGAGGGTCGGGGGTATGAGCCGCCGCCCAGCCGTCTCCTGAATAAACCGGCGCATTTTCATTGTTTCAAAACAGAAGCCGGTACTGACCTGTCGCACCCGGTCCGGATCGTCCTGGATAAACTGCCGCCACTTCTCGCTGGCGGTAAAGTGCTCAGGCTTAAAGACGGGCGTGACCATGACATCCGGGTTTTTCGCCACCACCGACCGCGCCACCGTCACCTTGTCCATGAACGGCAGGTTGGCCTTCGTATACATCCCCGGCGACAGAAGGGTCACCGAGTCGAACAGCCAGCCCCGGCGGAGCGCCAGGTAGAGGGCCGCCATCCCGCCCCAGGACATGCCGGCGAGGTGCAGGCGGTGGTACTTCCGCCGGGTGTCCGAGGCGATGGAGACGGCGCTCTCGACGAACTGGCGGTAGCTGGACAGGCGGCCGCGCGGCCCCCGGCTCTTGCCCCAGCCGTGGCGGTCGTAGGCGACGACGGCATAGCCGTCCGCCACCAGCCGGGTGGCGAGGTCGACAAACCAGCCGCTGTGGCTCTCCATGCCATGAAGGAGGAGGAAAGCGCCTTTCGGCCGGGATGACGGTTGCAGTTCCCGAAGAAACAGGCCGTCGGCGTGTTCGGTATTTTTCATGGGTATCCAGTGCGTGACGGGACGAGGCGTCCCGCCGTGACGGTCAGCGCCGCCAGTAGCCGTTCCGTTCCAGTTCTTCCCGGATGCGTTTGGCATCGTCCAGGAAGGGGTAATGGAACACCACCTCCCCGTCCGGTTCGTACTCGAACGTCACGCGAAGGCCGGGCGATTCGTTGGCGAGGAGATCGAGGGCCAGGGCGAATTCCTGGTTGATCTCCCCAAGCGTCCGCAGGGCCAGGGACGGACCGGCGAAAAGGACCTCACCCTCGATACTGCCGTCCCGGCGCCGTTCCACCAGGCCAGTGGCCTGGCCAAGGCTGTCGCCGTAGGCGCGGAACTCGACAAGCATGCCGCCGCCGGCATCCTGCTCGGCGACGATGGACAGTTGGTCGAAATTGATGCTGGCAATGTTGGCGAGACGTTCCAATTCGGTTGGATCGCCCCCGCCCCACTCCGGGAGAGCCTGGACAAAGACGGACGGCAGATCCGTCAGCCCGCGCCACCAGGCCCCGGCCCGGCGCCGGTCAAGGACCGGTTTGGCCCAGACCATGCCGGAACCCCATTCGTCAATGCCGCTCTCGGACGGAAGGCCGCGCCAGGTCAGGTTGACCGGCGAACCGGACAGGCCGGTGGCCTGGAACGGTTCCGGCAGGTGGCGGGACAGGCACCGGGACAACTGGCTGGCGTCGAGCTTCTCCGCCGCGATGGAAATGGGCGCGCCCTCTTGGTCCGGCGTGACGGCGATGCGGACCCGGCCGTTCATCATGTTCGCTTCGCCCGTCAGGTTGAGGCCGGCGGTGGACCGGGTGAGTTGGAGTTTGAGATCGGTTCCTTTCCAGCCAAAGCCGCGCCAGGCGCCGGTCTGCCATTCGATAATTGGGGAAATCCGGGACAGCCACTGCGGCCAGGCCGAATATTGGCTGAAAAAGGCCGGGATGGCGTCGAGGGCAGCGACGTCGCCACGCATGGCGATGGCTTTCGGGCTGCCGGACTGATCGAGGGTGGCGGAAATTTCAAAGGCGCCGTAGCCGGACGGCCCCATATGGAGGGTGGCGAGGGCGTTGTCCCGGGTCGGCTGGATAGGCCAGTTGAGCCGTACCGGCACATGCGGCGGCAGGCCGAAGACGGCGAGGGAAACGTCCGTCAATTGTCCTTCCAGGAACAGGGCGCCTTCGGCGTCGTTATGGGCGTTGTACCGAAGGAGTCCGGTAAAGGTGCCTGACTGCCGGTCCACCGGAATCCCGTCCACCAGGAACGGCAGGATGGACACGGGAAGTCCGGTGACCCTGGCCTCGGCGTTTCCCGGGAGGAGCACCGGGAGGGCGCTTTTCTCCTCGTCCCAACGGGCGAAGAGATTGACCGCCTCGGCCACGCCCCGGAGCCGGGACTCTGGCGCGTCGACCCGGCCGATGGTGAACCCGATGCGGTCGGCATGGAAGCCGATACGGTCGCGGCCGGGCCGGCGGAAGGCCTGGCTGTCGATGTCGAAAATCAGCTCGTAGCCGCGCCGCTTGATGGCCAGGCTGGAACCTTCGATATCGGCGGTCCAGCCGGAAATTTTCGGCATGGGGAAGGGAAACCGGTTGTTCCCCGCCGCCAGCGGACGCATAAGGCCGTCGTGGCTCCATTCGCCGAACTGACCCTGTTCAAAGGTGAGGTGCACGCCGGTAAAGAGGAAATAGGCCTGCCCGGACATCAACCCGGCCAGGGACCACGGCGGCACCCAGGCGCCCATCCGGGCGATCCGGGCGAATTTCCCCGGGAAAACCGGGTTCGGGTGTTCGATTTCCGTATTATAGAGGAGAAGGCGGGATCGTCTGACCAGGTTCAGGCGGACCACCATGTCGCCGATGAGGGAGACGTCCGCGTTCATCGTTTCGTCAAGCCATGCCTGCACCGCCCGTTTTTTGGCCGGGGTGCGAAGCGATCGCTGCACCAGCCAGGTGGCGAGGTACAATACCGCCGCCAGCGCCAGGACAACCACGCCATAACGCAAAAGACGCCCGGATAACCTTCGTCCGGGCGGTCGTTCTTTTAATCCAGTATCCCTGACACCGGTTTTTTTGTCGCTCATACGGGTAACTCTATCCTCATTTGACGCAACACTATTTCGCCGCCACAACCTCTATTTCGACCTTGGCGCCGAGGGGAAGCGCCGCCACCGCGTAGCAGCTCCGGGCCGGGAACGGTTTCGAGAAGAAGGAGGCATATACCTCGTTCACCGTGCCGAAGTCGTTGATGTCGGCCAGGAAGATGGTGGATTTGACCACCTTGTCAAGGCTGGTGCCGGCTTCTTCAAGAATGGCCTTGAGGTTCTGGAGGCACAGGGTGGCCTGGGTTTTGACATCTTCCGGCATGGCTTTCGACACCGGGTCGAGGCCGAGGCTGCCGGAGGTATAGACAAGGTCGCCGACCATGATTGCCTGGGAATAGGCACCGACCGCCGCCGGCGCATTGGCTGTGTCAACCTGCTTCAATTCGCTCATTATCTGTTTCTTCTCTATAGAATGGATATATTCCCTCAAGGTAACATACTACCGAATTACATCCAGGCGCTTTCGAGCGCTTCGTACAGATCGCAGACGTTCTGGTAGCGGGCGTCCGCGTCCACGGACAGGCCGCGTTCGATTATGACGACGAGCGGCTCCGGAATGCCCGGGAGCGCTTCCTCAATCGGTACGATAAGCCCCTGCGCCACGACCTCGCGGTGCGGTAGATCGCTTTCGAACCGGTACGGCGACCGGCCGGTCAGCATGGCGTAGAACACGGCGGACAGGCTGAACACGTCCGCCGTCGGCTTCGGGTCCTGGATAGGCGACAGTTCCTCGGGCGCAATAAAACCGAGTTTGTTGATGTCGTCGGTGGCGTAGCCCCGGGGCATGATGCCGGTTTCATCCAGGAACCGGGCAAAGCCCTGGTCGGTTATTTTCGCCTTCAAACGCCCGGCCTCGTCGGCAATGAGGATGCTGGACGGCTTCAGGTCCATGTGGAGGTAGCCCTGCGTCTGCAGATGGCACACGGCGTTAGCTAGTTGCAGGATGATATTGTACGAATTATGGAGCGATATCCTGCCGTTCGGCGACGTCTCGATAATGCTTGTGAGGTTTTCCCCGTGGACGAATTCCGAGACCATGTAGATGGATTCGCCCTTGATTTCACCGGCGGCGAGAAGCTTTACAAGGTTCGGGTGCTGGATGCGGCGGGCGTTGTCTATTTCCCGGCGGAAATCCTCGAACATCTTGCTGGTGATCGGTATCCTCGGCGTGATGACCTTGATGGCGACAGTGGTGTTGTCTTTGACGGCCACGCCCTGGTAGACAGAGCCCATCGCCGAGGACGACAGGAACTTTGTCAAACGGTATCCGTTTATCTTCGGTAGTTCGGTCCTGACGCTGGCGACGGTCTCCTCGAGGCCGGCGTCGGTGTTCGTCGTCGCATAGACGCGGGAGTTAATCGTCGCCGGCACCTTCTCCACCGTTTCGGCGCTGCTGGCA
>JAJBTL010000420.1 GCA_020860865.1 Planctomycetota bacterium
CTTGCCGGTCCAACCGATATGATCATGCCGGGACGTGATATGCGGAAAAAATTCGAAGCTTTTGGATTGCATGTCGTGGAATGCGACGGGCATGACCTCTCCGCTCTGGCCGATGCCATCGACGTGGCCAAGGCCGCCACGGGTACTGTTTCGGTCATTATCGCCGATACTGTCAAAGGAAAGGGAGTATCCTTTATGGAAGGTAAAAATACGTGGCATGGCAAGGCCATCGGCGTCCAGGACCATGCCCGGGCGATGCTTGAACTGGGAGGCGAGGATGGCTAAGGCTATACGGGACGCTTATGGTGAGGCTTTATTGAAATACGGTGGCGCCAATCCCGACGTCGTTGTCCTGGACGCGGACGTGTCCGTCTCCACCAAGTCCTGCCTCTTCAGCGACAAGTACCCGGACCGGTTTTTCAATGTCGGGATTGCCGAGTCCAATATGACAGGCATGGCTGCCGGGTTTGCCACTGCGGGAAAAATCCCTTTTGTCAATACATTCGCCATTTTTCTCAGTAATCTCGGCCTGTGCGCGGCGCGGGGGCTGGTTTCATACTCGGCTCTCAATGTCAAACTCATGGGTGCCTTTGGCGGTCTTTCCGATTCCTATGACGGTCCCTCGCACCATGCCATGGAAGATTTGGCCATTATGCGCACTCTTCCACACATGCGGGTCCTGTGCGCCTCGGACGCTATCATCACCGACTGGATGGTACAGGAAGCCATAGACAACAATGGTCCCATGTACATACGCCTATCCCGGGAAGCCGTGCCGAACCATCACCAGACGGGCAGCCGCTTTGCCATTGGTAAGGGGATAATCGTTCGTGAAGGGATGGACGCCACCATCATCGCCTGCGGGATCATGGTCTCAAGGTCATTGGCGGCGGCACAGATCCTCTCCGAAAACGGGCTGAACGTTCGGGTTGTGGATATGTTCACCATAAAACCGCTCGATACCGACTTGGTACGCCGGTGCGCACGTGAGACAGGCACCATCATTACGGTGGAGGAGCACTCGACTATTGGCGGGCTTGGAAGCGCGGTTGCGGAGGAAATAGCCCGTTCCAATACCACCGCGTCCATGGAGATGATTGGAATAGACGATCGTTATACGGAAACCGGGTCCTTTAATGGCTTATTGGCAAAATATGGATTGGACGAGGCTGGTATTGCGAAAAGAGTGTCATGCGCCATTCGGAACAGGAAAACGGGCTGAAACACTGGTCACTTATTTAGGAGGTTCCACTGGTTACGCCCTACGGTGGTGATAAGGCGTAAACGAGAGTTTGGACAATAAAAACCGTTGTGCAAACTATACAAATGCGGAGCACTGCCTTCTCGAGTTCGAGTTTCTTCCGGATGCTGTATCAATCCAACCAGATTTAGAATAGGCTCCTGCCCATGCCTGAGTGTAGCTGCATCAAACTCGATTACTTTTTGAATTACATCGCTTTGACGGATATAATTGTACCGCATTAAAACATAATGGGGACAATTATGGTCAAGGTTTCGACACTCTTCTCTTCCACCATTTTAGCGGCGGTGATTCTCGCCGCTCCCTCGTTCGCATGGGGCGCGAACTCGGAGATTAAAACCGCTGGCGGCGATGGCGGCGTCATCGGCGGCTACCGGGTGGTATCGGTGAAGAAGCACCGCGACAGTCTGGATCTGGGCGCGCACCTCACGGCCCGCGTCCGCGAGTCCGCCACCGGCGCCGTCGACCTGACCGCCGGCGTGGACGCGTCGTTCCGACGGCGATACGCCGACTACGGGTTTCAGGTGGGGTGAAGGTGGCGTTTTGACGGCATGAGGAACCGTTCCCTCCAGCTACCTTGGCTATTCCATAGACAAATTCGGTCTTCATGACCGTGGCGAGTGTGCCGTCTTTTCGGCCACCTTCCCCGACCGTCATGCAACGGCAGGGCGAACGCATCGGTGCCGAGAAGCGGGACCAAACTGCATCAAGTCGGCATCAATGACCCGACAGCGCCCGCCGAACGGAGTATAGACTCCGGACTGGGCGAAGTCCGCATAGCCTTCCAGGCAGTGCGCCCTATTAAGCACCATAAGGAACGGAGGGCGGCCAACTTCCGGAGGCAGCTACCGGCCGGCCGTACTTTGATTGCCCTTACCCTGCAGGCGGGCATTGACATTAAAACCCTACACCTACCGTCGCCGTCACCGCATGCGAGAGGGACTTGCGGCCAAACGTTCCGTCGTATCCGAGACGTACACCGACGCGATCGGTAATGTCATAGGTGACACCGGCCGCGACGACGGCTTCGTCGCGGGCGAGCTTGGAGCCGATGACGGTGAAGCTGTCGCGGGTCGGGGACGCGACGAAAAGCATGGACGCCTCCGGACGCACCGGACCATAGGTATGCCGCCAGCCGAGGTCGGCGTCGAATCCGAGCCGTTCCTTCACCCTGGCCCGAAGCCGGACTCCCATGAGGCTCGAAAAATTGCCCTGATGGCCTCTGCCGACCCGAAGCGCCAGATCACCGCCGCGCTCGCTGAAGCCGTTGTTCCACACCGAGGTCCAGTCGAGGTTGAGATGCGGCTCGAGGACGAGGCTCTCGGACACCGCGTATTTCGCCGCCAACTCGGCGTAGCCGGAGAAGGACCATGCGTGGTAGTCGGCGGTGAGGCGCTGATCGCCAAGGTCGAATCCCGGCACGATGCGGCGGCTGTCGATGGAATGGTAACCGCCGCGCGCGCCGATGGTGAGGCGCGGCAGGACGGGACCGCAGCCGAAGGCGCGGACGGCGTAGAGGCCGAGTTCGTAATTGTCGGTGTCGGACTTCGAATTGCGGCTGTCCACCTTAAAATCATGGTCGCCATAGCGGAAAGCGAGGCCGGCCAGCCATGACGCGCCCACGGGCGTCTCGCCTCCGACGGCGAAGGAGGGACCGGACAGCGTGGCGCGGGCCGTTTCCGAGTCCGACGTCGAGCGCGAATAGTTATGCCCGACCTCGAACCACAAGAGCGGCCGCGAACCGAAGTCCACCCCGGGATGAATCAGCAAGGCGTTTGCGGTATCGCTGGACGCGACCACGGCCCGCGCCTGCCTGACGCCGCCGCGACGGAACTTCCAGAAGTCGCGGCTGTACGAGACGAGGCGGGTGGCGAGGTTGGCGTGCGCTTCGCCGGACGCCATGTCGAGGCCGTAGCGCGCCTCCTCGTCGGTGGCGGAGCTCATGAGGGACCAGTAATAGTCGCTCCAGTCTCCGAGCGCACCGGCCACGGCACGCTGGTTGCGGCTCTGGGCCGCGTCGGCGAGGGTGCGGAGGATCTTCAGATCAAGGTTCAGGTCCCAGCGCGAATCGCTTGTCGCGGCGCGGGTGGCGACGTATTCGAGGAAGGCGGTGCTCCCGGAGACACCGTTCACTGGCCAGTCGAGCGTGCCGGCGTTGAGAATGGTTTTCGTCTCATTCTTCGCGAAGGACGAGTCGAAGCGGAACGAGATGCCGGGATCGATGGCGGCGACGCCGTCGACCCGGACCAGGCCGTCCAGCGCCGAGACGGCGAAGGTCGAGCCTGCGTCCATGGTCAGGCTTCCGAGGCGGAGGATGCCGCCGGCGGTGCCTGAATCGTCGTCCGACATGTTCCACGGGTTGAGAGTGCCGCCGGACGCGATGCGGGTCAGGCCCTTTGCCTCGCCCCAGCCGGTGAGGCTTGCGCCGGACCTGACGTCCACGCCGCCGCCGAGCATGCCGGACAGGGCGAGGACGCCGCCGTACACCGTGGTCGGGCCGGTGAAGGCCGAACTGTCGGCGCTGAGTTCCACGAGGCCCTCGCCACTTATTTGCAGACTGCCGGTACCAGAGAGAACGCCGCCGTGGGCATAGCGGAGGCCGGCGGCACGGTGAATGGTTACCATGCCGTCGTTGGCGATATCCATATCGTTCCACGATCCGCCGCCCTGGAGGATCGCCGTGGATCCGGCCGCGACAGTCATGCCGTTGGCGAAATCGACGCTATTATTGAAAACGGCACTGCCGGAAACGATCGCCAGCGTGTTGGTGATGGTCTGGCCGTGGTCGGCGGTGGCGGACGGGCTGGTAATGCCGCCGCCGGAGAAAACATAGGTGCCGTCCACCCGCATGCCAGCCACCTGCGCGGTGGCCCCGTCCGGGATGACGACCTCTCGAGTTGTGCCGGTAGTGTCGAAGATGACGTAATCGTCGGGGTTGAACTTTGCCGCGCCGCCGGCAAGCGGACTGTGCCAGTTGTTTGCGGTGGCGGTGTCCCATTGGTCGTTGGTCGTGCCGGTCCAGACCAGATCAAGATTGGCATCTGTCGTGTTGACAAGAAATATTGAATTGGCGGTCACCTCCAGGCGGGTTGTCTGCCGGTCGCCGATACTCATGCCGTTGACGGTGCCGACGGCGATGTTGTCGCCGGTGATGCCGCCGGCGGTTTTCAGGAATTCGAACCTTCCTTCGGCCCACCGGTCGACGTCGACGGCGCTGGCGTCGGAGCCGAAGGTGAGTCGGCCGGATTCTCTTACCTCAACAACATCGTTTTTCTGCATCGCCAGCGGATCGAGATCGATCTTCAACGTCGCGCCGTCCAGGTGTAAATCGCCGTCGAAGTTGAGGATGCCGATGCGCTTGTCGTCGGCGACATCGGTGCGCCCTTCGAGGAAGCGGAGGGTGGTCTCGTTGAAGGTGGGGGTTTCAAAGCGGTCGCTGTCCGGGCTGAGAGCGCCCCGGACGACAAAGCCGTTGTTGATCGAGAAGCTGCCGTTCCCGGCCAGGGTGGCGGCGCTTTCCACCGTAAATTGCTTGCCGTCACTGCCGCCGGCCTGTAACCGGGCGCCTTCCGCCAGGCGGACGATGCCGTCGTTGATAGTAACCTCGCCGTTCTGCTGACTGGTTGTACCGAGTAGCGACGAGCCTACAAACTGGACCATGCCGGTGCCGTTCTTGGTGAGGCTGCTGCCCTCGCCGCCCCCAGAGATTCTGACCGGGTCGTCGAGGTAGATATTGTACGATCCGTCCAGAAACAGGTGGGATTCCGAGCCCAGTTCGATTGATCTGTAGTCCACACTATTAGTATTGCCGGAAAAGGCAATGGGTCCGGTGTCGGCGTTCAGGGTGACGCTGCCGGAGGCGGTCGCCTCAATAGCTCCGCCCAAATCGGCGCTGTTGCCGACAAAGAAGCTATGGCCGGAGACTGCGATGTTTCTTCCGAAAAGCGCGCTGTCGTACCTTGCCGAATTAGCACGGAAGAGCGCGCCGGTCCCGAGCGTGATGTCACCGTAGGCATAAACCGCCCCGCCGTAGCTGGCGGCGCTATTGCCGGTGAAGACCAGATTGTCGCCAAGGGTTATGCTGGCTGTATGGCCGGATGGAACAATGCCCGCGATGCCGCCGCCGACGCCGGTTGCGTGCGTGTCCTTGATGGTCAATGAACCAAGGCTGCTCAGGTCAAGGCTGACGTCCCTGGCAGTGGTGTAACTG